>DMYM01000195.1 GCA_003483645.1 Verrucomicrobiales bacterium | reverse complement strand
CCTGGTATTGGCGAGGTCGCAGAGTTCGTGATAATGGGTGGCGAAAAGAGCGCGGCTCTTGAGGACGTCATGCAGGTGTTCGGCTACCGACCAGGCGATGGAGAGACCGTCGAAGGTGGCGGTGCCACGTCCGATTTCATCGAGAATAACCAGGCTGCGGTCAGTGGCGTTGTTGACGATGAGGGAAGTCTCGTTCATCTCCACCATGAAGGTCGACTGGCCCCGGGCGAGGTCGTCACTGGCGCCCACCCGGCAGAAGATACGGTCGACCAGACCGATGCGCGCCGACTCGGCGGGAACGTAGGCGCCGATCTGAGCCATCAGGACGATGAGGGCGACCTGGCGGATGTAGGTTGATTTTCCCGCCATATTGGGACCAGTGATAATGAGGAGGCGCGAGTTGTCGTGGTCGAGTCTTGAGTCGTTGGGAACAAACTTTTCCTCGACAAGGGTCTGCTCCAGCACGGGGTGCCGACCGTTGACGATTTCGAGATCACGCGAGTCATCGAGGACTGGGCGAGTGTGCTGGTAGAGCTGCGCGGTCTCGGCCAGGCCCAGCAGGACGTCCAGGGTGGCGAGGCCGTTGGCGCATTGCTGCAGTTCGTCGAGGTGGCAGGTGATCTCGCTGCGAAGTTTGAGGAACTCCTCGTACTCCAGCTGCTTGGCCCGTTCTTCAGCGCCCAGAACCTTGCTCTCTACCTCCTTCAGGCCGGGGGTGATGTAGCGTTCGGCATTGGCCATGGTCTGCTTGCGCTGGTAGTCCTCAGGAACCTTGGAGAGGTTGGCCTTGGTCACTTCGATGAAATAGCCGAAGACGTTGTTGAACTTGATCTTGAGCGAATCGATCCCGGTCCGTTCACGTTCGCTCTGCTGCATCTGGGCGATCCATTCCTTGCCATCGCGGGAGGCGGAGCGCAGGTCGTCGAGTTCCGCCGAGAATCCATCCCTGATGAGGCTTCCTTCCCTGGGAGAGGCCGGCGGTTCGTCGACGAGAGCACTCTCCAGTAACTCCACCAGTTCGGGGAACTCGTGGAGCTGATGGAGAATTTCGGTTTTCAGGTGGCAGGTTTCAGGTTGCTGGGAGGGGAGGGCATCCAGATCGGCACGGAGGGATGGAATCCGGGAGAGGGAAGTCTGCAGGGCCTGAAGGTCACGGGGATTGCCTGAGCCCTGGGCAAGGCGGCCGGTGCAACGCTCGATATCGCGGATCTCCTTCAGGCTCTCCCGGCAATGGGTGAGCAGGAAGCTCTCGGCGAGGAAACTTCCGATAAGATCGTGCCGCGCCTCCAAGGTGTCACGGTCTGAGATGGGATGGAGGATCCAGTCGCGCAGTTTGCGGGCTCCCATCGGGGTTGCAGTACGGTCGAGCACACCCAGCAGGGTGTGCTGGCGACCGGAGCGCGAGTCGACAAGATCGAGGTTGTGCTGGGAGGCGGTGTCGATGGCGACCTCCTCGCCGACCTGCCGCACGGCCAATCCGCGCAGGTGATCGCAGGAGCGTCGCAGCTGGCAGGAAAGATAGTGCAGGATCGCACCCGCCGCGCTGAGGGCAGGGTGCATGTCGGCGCAGCCGAAGCCGTCGAGCGACTGCACCTTGAAATGGTCGCGCAGGATGTGGACGGCCTGGTCCAGGAGAAACGCGTATCCGTCGTAGGGCAGGTTGTCAGGGAGTCCGCCGAGGGCCTGGAGCTGCTCGTCGGAGATGAGGAGTTCGGAGGGAGCCAGCCTGGTGAGCTCGTCTTCCAACTGCTGGCGGTCGGGAAACTCCGCCAACGTGAACTCGCCGGTGGAGTGATCAACCACCGCGAGGCCGAAGGTGTCCCGGTGTTCGCATACCGCGGCGAGGTAATTGTGGCAGCGGTCATCGAGCAGAGAGAGGTTGTCGATGGTGCCCGCCGAGATGATCTGGGAGATCTCCCGGTCCACGATCTTGCCGGGCACCGGTTCGGAGATCTGCTCCCCGATAGCCACCCGCTTGCCCTGCTTGATGAGCTTGGCGATGTAGTTTTCCACCGCGTGGTGAGGGACACCGCACATGGGAACTCCACCCCGTTTGGTGAGAGCCACATTAAGGAGTCCGGCAGCCTCCCTGGCATCCTCGAAAAACATTTCGTAGAAGTCGCCGAGCCGGAAGAAGAGAAGCACATCGTCGGGAAGCGAGCGGCGCATCGCTTGGTACTGCGCCATCATGGGGGTGAGCTTGCCTTCCTTGCCGGCCACGGAGTGAGTTTCTAACCGGGGAGGCTGATGATTGAACGCGAAAGTTATTCACAGAAAGCCGTCCGGATGGCGGCGGGGAGCAGCAAGGACTGAAGAGCGCCCCCATGGACCCTGAAATAGACTGGAGAGTGCCTGGGGGAGATTCTCCTCGTTCTGCTGTTTCGGGATGTCTGGTGAGCCGGGGCCGGCATGGGTGATACTGAGGCCACCAATTACGGGAGCGCCGCCCGGGCCAATAAGTTGATCGGGCTTTGAAGTGGAGTTTGTGATTGCGGTGGCAGGTTGCTAGGCTACTTGGCCTTGAAAGGAATTATCCCGATCCTCCTTGCGAATTTCGGACTACTTCTTCCGCTGGTCTCGGCCCGTGAACCGTGGGACCAGGCGGAGGCCAAGAAGATGGTGTCCAAGGTGCTGGAGGTTGAGAAGGCGGGCAAACTTCCGTGGAATCGCATCCCTTGGCGCATCCATGTCGCAAATGCGGTAAAGGAGGCCAGGACTACGGGCAAGCCGCTCTTTGTGTTCTTCTACGTGCCCCAGGAAGGCCCTCCCCAGGAACCCTGTGGGCTGGAGGGGCGTCTCCTGCGCGCTCACGTCCTGTCCGATTCCAAGGTCATCGGGGTGATCAAGGCCCACTGTGTGCCGGTGAAGATTCAGCTCAAGAAAGGGCAGGATTATCCGATCGACTGGTCCGCACTGAAGAAGTGGGCGACCGCCTACAAGTTTTCGAATGGTCGCGGGTTCACGGGATGTTCGGTGGTAAGCTCCGATCTCGCCATTGAGTTCGGAAACAGCGGCTTTGCCAGGATCTCCGAGATGCTTGAGTCCCGCGCCTTCGATCCCAAGGGATTCCATGCCATGCTGGTTCGCGCCATGGATCGGGTGAACGAAGAGCGCTCCTTACGCGTGCAGCGTGGGATCAGTGACGACGAACGGAAGCTGGAGATCGAGCGCTTTCGCCAGGGGGTGACCCGGGCGGTGCAGAGTGAAAGTCGACGCAAGTTTCCGCCGGGGGGATACTCCCTTGAGCAGGCACTTGAGCTCTACCGGATGGCCGGTATAGCGATTCCGAACTAGGCTTGATCCCCCGCGACGCCTTTTCGGGCGGACAGGGGAGTGTTTGATGAAGGTCAGGAGAAGTTGACAAATCTGGTGGCTTTCGCAAGTAGTGGGACGTCATGAAGAAAGAGTCATTCCACAAACTGATTACCTTGGTTGCCGCCCTGGGCCTGCTCGGGTTAGCCCCCCATGCCCGGAGCGGGGAGGATACGAAAAAGTCCGAGGCTAAGGATATGGAAGAAGCCATGGACCTTATGAGTGGATCGCTCAAGGGGCTGCGCCGGCTCAGGAGAGACCCTGATCGCTGGACCAAGAGTGCCGCATTGGTCGCGGAGGGATCACAGTCCGTCATTGCGGCCATGAAGTGGATCCCGAAGGAGATCGAGGAGCTTCCCGAGGGACCAGAGAAGATCAAGGCTCTCGCCGATTCACGTCGTCTCATGGGACTCACCCTCGCTGGATACGCCGAACTGGAACTGGCTTTCCTTGCCAAGGATGAAGAGAAGGTGGAAGCGGTCCTCGACAAGCTGAAGGAAATCAAGGCCGAATCCCACGAGAAGTATAACAGGGGGGAGTAAGGGCTACCACGGACTGTGTTGACGAAAAGGTGCGGGATGGCGCGCGCCTTTTTTGTCGAAGGAGAAAACGTCAGAAGGTCAGTTTTCCGACCTTTGAGCCCCTCGCTGCACGATGCTGACGGGGGTGCCGATGGACAGCTTCGAGTAGATAGTAGAGGCCACCTTGGAGGGCATGCGGACGCAGCCGTGCGAGACAGGAGAGCGGGGGACACGTCCCTGGTGCATGCCGAGCCCTTTCCAGCTCAGGCGCATCCAGTAGGGCATGTCAGCTCCCTTGAACTCTCCGCCCTCGGGGACTTCGTCTTCCGTAATGTCAGCATCGGTCTTGTGGACCTCGCCCTCGGCGTCGTAAATCGTCCCGTAGAGGTTGGATTGTTTCTCGCTCTCGATCTTTTCAACAATCCGGTAGTTGCCCGGGGGGGTGGGGAAAGTCTTTCTGCCGGAGGCGATGGGGTAATCCATCGCGATATCCTTATTGTAGTAAATTCTGGCCCGTTGCAGGGAGAGATCGATTTCCACCCGGATATTGGCCTCGTCCAATGTGCCGAAAGCGGTGGGATTCTTGTAGATATTGTAGGTCTTGGGATAGGACGGCTCGGCCGTGAAGTGGGCGTAGGATCCCGGAGGATACGGGTTGATCCATTGGGCCTTGAGAATCTTTTTCTGATTGGGATTCGGTTCAGGCGCTATCGTGCAGCTGGTGGTGACAGCAACCACGGCAAGCAGAGGGGCGGAGAGGAAAGTCTTTGGAAGGTTCATGGAGATTCCCGACACTTGGACTGAAGTATTATAACACCTTGATTTTCAATCTCAAGCCTCCGATGCATCCTCTGGCTGGCAGGTTGGGCACCAGGCTGTGGTACGGGTGGCGATTGTACCGCGCGCGAGGCTGGAGCGGCAGCGGGGGCAGCAACCGCCGGCCTTCCACCGGTGTTGGAAGAGCCAGGAACGGGGTGGAACCTGTTCCACGTAGTGCCCCGGGGAAAATCCCCGGGCCCCGTCGCGGGGTGCGTTCTTATCGGCGACGTGGCGGAGCGCCCCTCGGCATACCTGTCGGCTCACGGTGCGCACACGGGCCAGGTCGAGTTCCTGCAGACGTATCCCCGGGTGACAGGGAAGCCGCCAGCAGATCTCATCGGCCATCCAGTTGCCCACCCCGGGGAAAACGGCCTGGTCAAGCAGGAGAGCCTTGAGGGTGGTCCCTCTGCGACGGGCGGTCAACCGACGCAGGCAGGCGAGCGTGAATCCCGGGTCCAGCACTTCCACGGGTAGTTCCGTCCAGGGGTCGAGGCAGGGTTCGTGGAGGAGAACGCGTCCAAACTGCCGATAGTCTGAATAGACCAGGGCGAACCTTGTCGTGCGCAGGATGAAGTGATCGTGTTTGGTGGGCTCATGATCAGGGTCTGCCAGGAAGAGTCGGCCCGACATGCCGAGGTGGAGCTCAAGGTGGGTTGTTGGATGCGTGCCTGTGGATTTGCAAGGACTCCCGTCTCCAAAACTGAAGAGAAGACGCTTGCCATGCGTCCGGCTGCAAACAATAAAAGTGTTAGATAAGGTGGATTCAATGATGGAGGCCGGTGTATCGCGATAAACGCGGGCGTGGGGATGGGAGTCCACTGCCACGATCCGCTGGCCTGTTCCAGGTTCCCAGATCCGGCGGGCGAGTTCCACTTCGGCGAGTTCGGGCATACTTGGGCGCAGATCTGAAAGTCAGATCTTGGATCTTGCACGTCCGAGGTTATCGGCCGGTGCAGGTTGATCATTCACTTCCGGGGAGGGACGTTCGATGGTGTTTTTCCTCGCGTTTTTTCCAGCAGTCTCCTGGTCTCCGGGTGTCCCGGATCCAAGGTCTCGGCCCGTTTGAGCAGGGAAGCTGCGGGAGCGAGGTTCTTGTTCTGGTCAATCCAGAGGCGGGCCAGTTCCCGGAGAGCGTGTGCGCACTTTCCGGGTTGCTCCGGTGGAATGGCTCGAATGGCGTTGCGGAGACGGTTCTCTGCGCCGGCCCGGTCCCCAGCCTGGCGGAGAGCCCCTGCGTATTCGATCTGGAAGTTGGCGTCGAGCACATCCCGGGCGGAGGGGTGCCCTGAGTCCTTGGCGAGGGCCTCGGCTTGACGAAAGAGCCGGGAGGCAGCTGCGGTGTCTCCGTCGCGGAGGGTGGCAATGGCCAGGCGCGCGGCCAGAGCGGGATGCTCGGGGTGGTCGAAGCGGGCCTTCTCCAGAATGAGGCGAGCCTGGTGAGGCTTTTTGAGTTCAAGGAACTGATTGGCCAGCTGGAGGAAGTCGTCCGGCGCACCTCCGGCGATGCGGAGAACCTCGGCGCGATGATGGAGAGATTTGTCGGGTTTTCCGTTACGCGCGTAGAACTGGGAGAGAGCCTTGTGGGCGAGCGTCTGGTCGGGATCGATTTGCAGGGTTTCCTGCAGGGTTCTGAGAGCGGCCTCCTCCTGTTTGTCATAGAGCTGAAGGAGGCCGAGCCGGGTTCGCAGATCCAGGGAATCGGGCTGGAGTTCCAGATGTTTCTGAAGCACTCTGATGGCTTTCCCGAGGCGGCCGGTCTTGCGGTAGTAGTCCGCGGCGCGGCGGGCGGCCATCGCAATCTGCACGCCGGTTTCAACGGTTTTCTCCGTGATGTGATCAAGCGCTTCATTGAGTTCCGGAGAGCCCCCCGGCAGGAGGGTCCGGGCAAGAGGAGGGAGGGACATCCAGTGCTCGGGTCCCGCGTCCTCGGCTTTCAGCTGAGCTTGGAAGAGGGCCAGGGACTTGTCCCGCTGGCCGAGATTCTCGTGCAGGTGGATGAGACGCGTATAGACCTCATGGTGGTGGGGAAATCTCTCATTGGTGCCAGTCAAAAGCTCTTTGGCAGCGCGCTGGGCGACTGCATCGCGAGGAGCGTAGTTCTCCAGGAAGTCAGCGTAGTAGAGCTGGGAGTGCAGGTGAGCGGGGTGCGCTTCAGCATAGCTTCGCAATGTCCTGGCTGCGACGGAAAGATCCCCGTCCTGTCGTTGCAGCCGGGCCGTCCTGCGCGCCACCGGGAAGGAGTCGGTGTCGTTCTGGAGAGCAGCCTCGAAGTGCCGGCGCGCGGCCTTGGTGTCGGCGTTCAGATCCGCGAAGACACCCTTGGCATACTCGGCAAGATTTTTCCCGGCAGAGTTCTGCTCTCCCCAGGCCGGAACGGCGAGGATCAGAACGGCTGAAAACCTGGAAAGGAAAGCGGCGGTCATGG
>DMYM01000345.1 GCA_003483645.1 Verrucomicrobiales bacterium | reverse complement strand
GATCAGGAAACTATGACCTTCATCGTTGTGACCGGCGTCGTAGGAGCTCTGGGCCTTGGCCCAACGGGGATCGGAGGTCGGGGTCTCCACAGCAGCGAAGAGTGGAACACCGAGTAAAGGCAGACAGCAGAGGAACATTCGCAGTCCCGGCGTCATGGTGTTCGGAAGGGAATCGGGATCCCGTTGGAATCGGTGAGCCGGAGACGCACCCACCAACGGTGGTCTACATTGGCGGACTTGACGATGAAGCGGTTGGTTCCGGCCACGAGCTTGACCTGAAGGCCCCTGTCTTCGGCGATGCAATCCTTGCGGTGCTGGTAGGGAGCGATCTTCTCCGAGATTTTCTCGCTGTTGAGCCAGATGCGGAAGGCGTCATCGCCGTCAATGTCGAGGGTGACCTCCCTTGCGGTATCCACGTGAATGTCGGCTACCGCGTAGCCCACCGCGAATGATCCGGGAGGGGGAAGCTGGGTGGACATGGCGAGTTTGCCGTCGGTCCGGTCGACGATGCCCACACCCCAGGTGACCTCGCGCTCAATGGGCTTGTCGCTGCGGCCTTCGAGGAGCCAGATGTAGGTCGCTTTGTAGGTTTTTTCGAAGTCGATTTCCTTCTCTGGTTCGTGCACCTCGTGGAAGGCCTTGTGTTCCTTGTCATTGAGGAAGGTGCCGATCACCATCCAGTGGGCGAGGTATCCCTGGGCCGCCACCACCTCTCCGATCTGGTCTTCCGGGGCCAGGGCGCCCAGCGCCTTGGCGGCGGCAATGCGCAGGGGCTCATCAATGCCGGTGAGGAGCTCTTCCAGCGCGGCCATGGCGGGGCGGAAGTCCGCTTCGCTCCCCGCGTGGGCGAGGACTTCATAGGCCAGGGAGCGGACGGTCTCGTCGTCGCTGGAGAGGGGAGCCTCGAGGTAGGCCACGAGCCTGCCCTGGGGGGCGTTCACAGCCGGTTGGCGCTTGAGTGCACTCAGGGCGGCCCGGATCACTTCGGGATCCTCATCCACCAGGCTTTCACGCAGGATTTCGTAGTGGTTGATTTCCTTGCAATGGGCCAGGCAGCGGATGCTGAGGGAGCGGATGGAGGACTCTTCGTGCTTGAGGGTTTTGCTGAAGAACTGGTGGTGTTCGTCAGGCTTCATGGCCGCGGAGCCGAGGGCGATCAGCCCCGCCTCGATCGTCTCGGTCTGGGTGGCCTTGGCGAGGGCTTCACGAAGAGGTGGACCCAGTTCCGGGGAACGCGTGAGGGTGGTGATGAGGCGAGCGGCGCTACGCACGCGTTTTTCGTCGCCGCTCTTGATGAAGTCAGCCATGCCGGCGGTCACCTCCTTCCACTCCTGATTCTGCAGTCCGGTAAGGATTGCGGCGTAATTGAGGTCGGTTTCCTCGAGATCAGGAAGGAGGTTGAGGAGAAGCGGAATAAGGGGGGCGCTCTGGATGCCGCTGATTCCGCGAAGCGACTCGCGCATTAGTTCGGGGGTGGCGAGTTGTCTGGCCAGGCGTGTGAGGGCGGCTTCGTTGCCGGTGAAGGCCAGGGCACGGGCGGAAGCACGGGCGAGCGTTGGAGCTGGCGTGGCGGTGAGTTGATCGACCACCGCCCAGGCTGCCCCCTTCTTCCGCCGCGCATGGGCAGCGGCGGCGTGGCACTTGACGGCGGGATCAGCATCTTTCAGGAGAATATCGATCCAGGTCGTTGCGGAGTTGCCCCCGTGGAGTTCGAGCACCTCGGCGGCGGCCGCGCGGAGAGCGCTCTGGTCATGCGCGACCCACTGGCCAAATTCACCTGGATCCACCTCGGTCTCAATCTGCGACAAGGTGAGCAGGGCGCGTCCGCGGATCCAGGAATGGGCCGTTTTATTGTTGAGCAGGGCGCGGACGGCATCAGTAGCAAGCTCCACCCGGTGTTCTCCGAGGTAGTGGAGGGCTTCAGCCTGCTGAATCCAACTCTCGCTTTCGAGTTGCTGCAGCATCCGGCCCGCCCCGGCGGGTGGCGGTGCGGCCGGGAGCGAGGCACAGGCCAGCAGGCCGATGACGATGCTGTGAAGGAAGCGGATCATATGCGACTGACGCGGCTCGGGCCCTGGGGCTTCCGGCCTACCCCGGAACCCCGAATCCCGTAGGGCGGGAGGGACCCACCGTTAGCGCTGGTAGATGGGAAGGTAGCGGTAGGGCACTCCCAGGATGAGGATGGAAAATCCGGTTCCGTAGACCGTGCCGTGGGCTCCACCCCAGCTGCCGTCCTGCTGCTGCTTGGAGACGATGGTAGCCGCAATCTTCGGGTACCAGGCCTGGAAGTCGGATTCGCCGGCCTGGTACATGGACTGGACCGCGTAGTAGTGTGAGTAGTGGAAACGAGGATAGTTCTTGTCGAACTTACGGTCGGGATAGGCCTTGAGGAAGGCGAGCCCACGCTGGGTGGCTTTGTGTCGACGCTGGCCGCACATGATGAGTGACATCACGCCGGCTGCGGTCCGCGCGAATCCCGGTTCCCCGCCACCGGGCTGGTAGCGGAAACCACCGCTATCCTCGTCCTGGCAGGTCAGGACGTATTTGGTGGCTTTTTCAATGGTGGCGTCGGGGACGGAGATGCCGGCCTCCCGCGCGGAATTGAGAGCGACCACCTGCATGACAGTCATGGAGAGATCGGCGTCCCCCGGTTCCGGGTTGTAGC
>DMYM01000229.1 GCA_003483645.1 Verrucomicrobiales bacterium | reverse complement strand
TTCGTTCTCGGCATGACCGGCGTGGCCCTTTACCCACTGCCAGTTCACTTCGTGCCCCTCGCACGCCGCATCAAGGCGCTTCCAGAGATCCTCGTTGCGGAGCCGCTGGCCGGGGCCCCGCCGCCAGCCGAGAGCCTTCCATTTCTTCAACCAGCCCCGGGTCATGGCATTGACGAGGTAACTGGAATCCGAACAGAGGGTAACCCGGCAGGAATGCTTCAGCTCTTCCAGCCCCGCGATGGCCCCAAGCAATTCCATGCGGTTGTTGGTAGTCCGTGCAAATCCCCTGCTCAGTTCCCCGCGGTGCGCCCCGAACTTGAGGACGACTCCATAGCCGCCAGGTCCCGGATTGCCGCGGCAGGCGCCGTCGCTGAAGATCTCCACCTCCTTCAAGGGCACGGATGTTCGCCGAATCAGGTGACGAGTCGAGGAATTTGGTCCCCCGCATCGACAAGGGAATGGCAGGCACGCACACTGCAGGTGATGGCCTTGGAAGAGATCGTCCTGGTACTCGAGGAATCCGAACTCCCTCCCCGGGTTTCCACCCTGATCGAGGATGCGGAGCGCCGCCTCGATCATCTCTTCGACACCAACCGCAACCGCAGGGTCCCTCGCTTCCTCCCCAGCGATCCGGTTCTCCTCTACCGTGTCCTGAGGTTTCTCTCCGAGGAGGATCTCCCCGCCGGACGGACGTTCTGCGAGTGGGGCAGTGGCTTCGGCGTGGGTGCCTGCCTGGCCTCCCTCCTCGGCTATCGGGCTTACGGACTGGAGATCGAGGAAGACCTTGTCGTGCTCGCGAGGCAACTGGCCGGCGATCACGGGATCACGGTCGAAAACCTCTGCACGAGCTATTTTCCCGGGGGCTACGGATCCTACCCTGCCCAGGGAGGAGAGGAATTGATGATCCCCCAACCCGATTCGCGCTGGGAGAACGCCACGGTGGCCGTCCCGGCCTACGAGGGGATGGACTGTGAGGTGGATGAAATCGATGTCTTCTACGTCTACCCGTGGCCCGGGGAACAGGAGCTCATGCACAACCTCTTCGAGACCGTGGCCGCCGATGGCGCCATTCTGATTGCTTACTACGGAAACAAGGACATCGCGGCTTACCGCAAGAGCATAGGCGACGACTGGAGATAGCGGATTGCAGAATCAGGCCCTCAGCGCCTGCCTTCGCAACAATGATCTCATGGGATTATGGCGCCTGGTCCTTGATGTCATCGAGGGCAGGGAACTCCCGTCGCCAGGCAACCAGACCGGCGTGATCCAGCTCGCAGGAGAGCACTGCCTCGGAGTCACCCGCTTCCGCCAGAAGGGTCCCGTGATGATCGACAATGCGCGACCCACCGGGATAGCGGTAGCGGGGATCGCTCCCCACCCGGTTGACGCCCACCACGTATGCGAGGTTTTCGATGGCCCGTGCATCCAGCAGGGTCTTCCAGTGCAGGAACCGTGAGACGGGCCAGTTGGCACTGACCGTGAAGAGATCGGCTCCGTTGCGCACACCCTTGCGGAAGAGCTCCGGGAAGCGGAGATCGTAACAGATCACCGGGCAGACCGTAAAGTCGTGCCAGCGGAACATGGCCAGTCCATCCCCCGGGAGATAGTGCCTCGATTCGTCCGTGTAGGAGAAAGTATGATTCTTCTGGTAGAGAGCCACTGGGCGCCCGGAAGGATCGTAGACTGCCAGCTCGTTGCGACCCATCGCAGAAGAGGGATCCTTGCTCACGAGGCCCCCGATGACGTGGCTCTCATACTGCCAGGCCAGGGAGGAGAGGAATTTCTCGGTCTCACTCTTCTTTCCCTCCGCCAGCTTGGGGACGTCCATGCTGAAGCCGGTTGAAAACATCTCAGGAAGGACGATGAGCGAACCCGGAGAAACAGCCGACTTGGTGAGGAGCCGCCGGACCGTGTCGAAATTGGCCTCCCGGCTCTCCCAGGCGATGTCGTACTGCAGGGCGACAATATTCATCTCAGCGATCCTGTTCCCTGGCCTGCATTCCTACTTGAGCTCCCTGATCCGGATCCGCCGGTATTCCATCTGCCCGCGATCGCCCTCCAGTCCGATGGGGCCGCGGGCCGGCACTTTCATGGCTGCCTCAAGGAGTTCGCCGTTACAGGTGCAGTAAGCAACATCGTCTTTCACTGTTATCACCAGCTCGTTCCAGTCCTGGGGCTTGTACTTCCCGAGCTCCTTCCACGGACCGGCAAGCAGGAAGTCACGACACTGCAGCTGCGGCTTGCGGATAAAGACTCCGCTGTCGGCAAAGGCGGTGGCGCGGAACTCGAGTTTGAGAACAAAATCCCGCTCAAACTCCCGGGTGGTCCAGAGCTGCTGGAAGCGGCGACCGGAGGGAGGAGTGGTCACCACCAGGCGCCCGTTAATTGCCGCATAACGCCCATCCACACTCTGCTTCCTGCCATCGAACACGAGGTCCTCCTTCCAGACGGGTCGCCGCAGAGTCGAGGCCTTCTTCGAATTGCTGGCTGTAAATTTCCACCCGGTGAGATCCTTCCCGTTGAAGAGACTCTCGAAACCCTCTTCCACCTGGAAATCGTCTGCTTCCGTCTCAAGGAACCCCAGGGTGGCAAAGACAGGGCGCAGGGTGGCCCCCCATTTCTCGTAGCCCGCCCTGTTCGGGTGCAGAAGATCCGGAAACTCCGCCTTCCTAGCATCACCCTTTTCGTCGGCAAAAAGGACCCACGTCTCCAGCACGGTAATCTGCGGATCGTTCAAAACCGCCTGGGCGTACAGCTCATTGATCTTCTTGATCTGCTCCGCCGGACGCTTCTTGCTCTCCGAACTGGGAAATACCTTGCAGAGCACGATGGGCATCTTCGCATTGTGCGCCTTGAGACGTTCCACGATGAGCTTGAGATTCCCGGCGATGACGTCCGGGGCCGAGCCCTCCTCCAGATCGTTGGTTCCCATGAGCAGCACCACCGCACCCGGGTTGAGGGAGAGCACGTCTTCCTCCAGGCGAATGAGCATTCCGCGGGTGGTGTCCCCGCTGATGCCGCGGTTGGCCACCTTCATCCCGGCGAAGGCCCCGCCCATGTCGTCGCCCCAGCCCTGGGTAATGGAGTCTCCCAGAAAAACCACCGCCTCCTGGTCGGTTTCCAGCCGCCTGGCCCAACCGCTCCGCTTGTTGCGCCAGAGGTTCCTGAACCAGTTGTAGCGTCGAATGGGCCCTGCCCCCGGCAGATCCTCATCGGTGGGTGGAATGTCGAAGGAGGGGCCGGTGGCTTCCCGCGCGCTACCGATGGATGGAGCACAGGCGGCCATGCACGCGAGCAGGAGGAAACAAACAGGACTTTTCATGGGATTCGGGGGGGGTGAGGGAAGTGGGATGAAATCATGCAACTTCGGCGCGAACTGGTGAATAATGGCGGGCTCATCTTTTCAGGAAGCTCCAACGTCGGTCCCAACCCACATTCCCGGAGATAGCATTACTCCCCCTGGCCGGTGAGTCCGCACTGGTAATTCCACCAGGTCGGATTGAGGGCCGCGAAGGGCTCCCTGAGCTTCTCCAGTTCTTCGGCGGGACCGTGTATTTCCATGCGGGTCATCTCGACCAGGCTGAAGAGCAGGTCCAGTTCCGGTCCCACGTTCTCGACATGGGCGAGAGCTCCGGCTGCTCCCACGTACCCTTCACGGCAGAACAGCTCGTCTCCGTTCAGCGTGAAATTATAGTAGAGGGCGGCCTCCTCGTCTTCCACCTTGGCGACAAACTCAGGCAGAAGAGCCTTCACCTCATCCAACTTGCCCTCGTGGATCTTGAAATAGGGGTGGATACTGACGACGCTGCTGTGATCGGCCATATCGCAAGGATTGGAGGATCAAACCCGGGAGGCAAGGGTGAAACGGCCCCCTGCGGCCATTCCAAAAAACGAGAACCGCGCTCCAGAAAAGAGCGCGGTCCACGAAGGATTTGTCTGTTAACCGCTGACTAGGCGACCATGTCTTTCAGGTTCTTGAGCGGACGCACCTTGACGACCCTGCGGGCCGGCTTGGCCTTGACGTCCATCATTTCGCCCGGCTTGAACGGATTCGGACGGGTGGCCGCCTCCGTGGCTGGCTTATCCTGCACAACGATTTTGCAGAGGCCGGGGATGGTAAACTGTCCCGGTCCGCCCCTGCTCACTCCCTTGTTGATCTCACCGCTCAGCGCATCAAGCACCGATGCAACTTGCTTGCGGTTGAAGCCGGTGGCTTCTGCCATATTGTTGAGGATCTCCGTCTTGGTTGCTGCTTTCTGGGACATGAATTTTGGTTCTATTATTGATTGAGTTCGAATGAAACTTCGCGTGAGAAATCCATGAATTTCCGAGGTTTCCGTCAAGCATTTCACCCCGGCCTCCGTGAATAATATTTTATACCGGCTCCTTCCGGCATGGATTCTTGGAACGATGGTCCCCCCGGAAAAGAGCGATGTGAGGCAATGTGAAGAACTGTCCAGGGCCTCTGGAGTATCCAGAAATGGTGCCGGATTGGACGTTCTTCGTCATCGACTACCCTCAAGGCGTGATGACTGATACCCGGGTGTAACGGACTCCCTCTAACAGGTGATAGTGCCGCAGAGCGGCTCACCATGGGGCCTCCCGATCACACCCCTCTCAAATACTGCAGCTTCCAGAACCTCGTTCCAAGCGAACCACGGGTTTGCACCATCCGTCAGCCTGCGATCCAAGACACAACCGGTCGCAGGCCCCCACGCCAAAACAAACCCGACCAGTCCCC
>DMYM01000157.1:4009-4203 GCA_003483645.1 Verrucomicrobiales bacterium | reverse complement strand
TCCGGTCCCCATTTCAGATATCAAATCTCAAATCTCATAGAGGGCACATTTACGATCTGCGATCCTCCATCAGCTTTCCCACTGAACCATCCTGGCATCGCCCCAGAGATCTTCCAACCTGTAGAGGTCGCGCATCTCCTGATGCATGATGTGCACCATCACATCGACATAATCGAGAACCACCCAACGGCTGT
>DMYM01000157.1:3284-3681 GCA_003483645.1 Verrucomicrobiales bacterium | reverse complement strand
GGCCCGACCTTCCGCATAAAGCGGCCTGACCTCCGTCCACTCGTGCACCCTGGCCTCCACGTCCCGCAGGATCGCCTTGAGGTGCGGCATGGAGGTGCCGGAGCAGATCACCATGAAGTCCGTCAGGGTGGAAATCCCCTGCAAATCGAGGATCCGGATATCCTCCGCCAGAATTTTTTCAGCGGCCCTGGCGCAGGTTACGGCAAGTTCTTGTCCTTCAACAGGCATGCTTGATCATGTCAGAGGTGGTGTCTGGATACCCAGTCGTGGAAGGAAGAGGCGCACCAGCAGGCGATGGCCCGTCTTCGTGTCGCCCCTTCATTTTCCTCCTCTCAGGTCGAACGAAGACTGGAGCATAACGGAATCGAACCGTTGACCTCTTCAATGCCATTGAAGC
>DMYM01000157.1:0-2953 GCA_003483645.1 Verrucomicrobiales bacterium | reverse complement strand
GCGCTCTACCAACTGAGCTAATGCCCCTGATTCAGTCTTCGGGGCGGGAGAAATACGCGGGGACTTCCTCCGCATCAAGGCATTTCTCAGTCGCCGGGTCAGGCCTCAGCGGGCGCTCACGCTCTCCCGCACCCGCTGGGCGAAGGCATCGGCAAGGGGCTTGAGTTGTGCGCCATTCCACGGTCCCCGCGGGGCTGCGCCGCCGCCGGGCCCCTCCGGGACAAGGGTGGCGCTGTGCAGCTCATTCTTGCCCAGAATATCGGTGAGCGACTTCTCCTCTGCCTGTCCACGGTAGAGCTGTGCAGGATGGAACACGAACCGGATGGTGGGGCCGAATTGCTCGTCCCGTAGATCCCGCGCTACCGCGAGGACCAGGGCAACCGCCGCGTCGCTCCGGTCGTAGGCTGCGTTGACGAGCAAGATCCGCATCGGATCGCTCACTCCGGCCAGATCGACCCAGACCGTCGGCCATCGTTCGCCCGCGTGAGCCAAATGCTCCCCCGTCCGCACTGCGAACCCGTAGTTGCGCGGGCTGAGAGTGCCGTCGATGAGGGCTATGGCCCGGCGCATGTTGATGCGGCCCTCCACCGACTCCCAATCGCGGGGCCCGAGAACCTTGGAGAGCTTGTGCAAGCTGTCCTCCAATTCCTCCACCTCGGCAGCAACGGAGACCAGTGCGAGGCGCGGATCGACCGAATCATCCTGCGACTTCTTCCACCAGAACCAGAGGGCCCAGGCGGTGGAGAGAAGGAGGAAGGCGGGCACGCTCACCATCGCGATCTTCCAGGCCGGGTTTGGCCTGGATCGCTCTTCAGGAATTCCGTCCCCGTAGTCAGACGTCATCGCTCCGTTCTTCCAACAGGTCCACAATGGCCCGGGCGGCAACCTTCGCTGCTCCCCCGCCGCCCAGCCTGGCTGACGCGTCCAGCAGGTTGCGCTCAAGTTCCCTCCACCGCAGCTCATCGGTCATCACGCTCTCAAGAAAGGAAGAGATATTGGCCACGTTGGCTTCGTGCTGGATGAACTCGTGTACGATTTCGCGGCCAGCCAGAATATTAGCCAGCCCCAGGTGCTCGATATCTACCACCGCACGTCCCGCCAGGTAGGTCAACCAGGCCACCTTGTAGACCAGGCAATAGGGCAACCCGTAGTAGGACGCCTCCAACGTCGCCGTCCCGCTGGTCACCACCCCGCTCCAGGCACGCTGCATCAGCTCATGGCTGCGCCCCTGCACAATTGCGAGGGGCAGCTGCTTCGCCGGGTGAGCATCCAGAATGGACCGCATCTGGTCCTCCATGAGCTGTGATGCCGCCGACGCTTCGAATCTCCACGACGGAAATTTCTCATGCAGTTGGGCTACCACCTCAACCATGGTGGGGAAAATCCGCGAGATCTCATTCTTGCGGCTACCGGGAAAGAGCCCCACCAGGTTCTCCTCGCGCCGGGCCTCAATCCGCCCTGCTTCCAGCTGATCCACCATGGGATGGCCCATGCAGATGGTGGGCAGGCCGGCGCTCTCGAATATCTCCTTCTCAAACGGAAAGAGACAGAGCATCAGATCGAGCCACTCCGCCATACCTTGAATACGATCCTTCTTCCAGGCCCAGACCTGGGGGCTGATGTAGTTGATCAGCCGTGCAGACCCTGCGCCCTCGTGCAGGGATCGGGCCAACCGCAGGTTGAAGCCGGGATAATCGACGAAGATAACCGCGTCGGGGTGCAGATTTTCGATTTCCCGGTGGGTTGCATCGAAGCGCCCCTTGAACCACGGGTAGCGCTTGAGGACCTCCCAGAAGCCCACCACCGCAGCTTCCTCCACCCAGTCAACCACGCTGGAACCTGCCAGATTCCGCATTCTCGGCCCTCCCAGACCACAGAATTGCCAATCCGGACGCACGGCCCGTATCGCCTCCATCAGTTCAGCCCCGCGGGTATCGCCGCTGTGTTCTCCAGCCACGAAATAGAGCTTCTGGGCCATCTGCGGGGCGAACCTACCCACGTCCGCCGCCCCGACAACTCTGAAATCCGCCACAAGGGCTTGATTCACCGCCTCTCCCGCGCTACGCACACTTCCCCGCTGATCCATGGCTGAGAAAAAGAAGTCAGAAGACAAAGGAACATCGAACCTCCCCGGACAGGTGGAGGGGTCCGACCATCCCGCCCCCGTCGGCGAAATTGAACAGGGACCCTCCAAGTTCGAACAGTTCCTCGACGCCAATCAAAAGAAGCTGATCGTCCTCGTCCTGCTGCTCATCACTGGCGTTTCGACCTACATCATTGTTGACGGCCTGAAAAAGAAGAAGGCGGTCGACGCCGGGGAAGCCCTCGTTGCGTCCAAGGATCCGGGAGATTTTCGCAATGTTGTGGACGACTACCCCGGGACCCCGGCAGCAGGGACTGCCCAGCTACAGCTGGCCCGGTCGCTCTGGGAAGAGGGCGAAAGCGAGGATGCCAAGGAGACCCTGCGCAACTTCATCTCCGACGCTCCGGAGCACCCGGCCCAGCCAGGTGCCCGCATGGTACTGGCCTCCTTCCTCCTGGAAGAGGGCGAGGATGAAAAAGGCCTCACCCTGCTCCGGAAACTTGCTGCCGACCCAAAGGCGGCCTACATCGCTCCGCTCGCCCTCATCCGGATCAGCGACTACGAACGTAAGGTCGGCAACCTGGAAGCTGCTCGCAAAGCGCTGGAGCAGGCGAACAACCCGAACGACAAGAACAGCTTCCTGAGCCAACGCCTGGCAGAAGCTCGTCTTGAAACCCTCGGAGTCGCGCTCCCCGCCACCGTCCCGCGGCCCAAACCACCGCCGCCCAAAATCGATGTTCCACTTCTTGCTGCCGACGCTCCGGACAGCCTGAACACTCCCAACGATCCTGCGCCCGCTCCGGAACCCGCACCTGCGCCCACTCCGGAACCCGCTCCTGCACCCACTCCGGAACCCGCACCTGCGCCCAC
>DMYM01000369.1:500-7653 GCA_003483645.1 Verrucomicrobiales bacterium | reverse complement strand
GCCAGCGGGGCTGGCCTCGGAGCTCTTGTTGCGGCGACCGGATATCCTTGCAGCCGAGCGCAGGTACGCCGCGGCAGGAAGTCGTTTCAAGGCCGCACGGTTGGCGCGTTATCCGAGCTTCTCGCTGACTGGCAGGAGGGGCACGAGCACCGATGCTCTGCACGAGGTGTTGGACAGTCGGTTCGGGGTGTGGTCCCTCAGTGGGGGCGTGATCCAGCCGTTGCTTTCCGGGGGCCGCCTCCGGCAAGAAGCGAAGATTGCGGGTCATGATGAGGAGATCGCCTTGCGTGAGTTGCAGCGCAGTGTCCTGCGCGGATTCGGAGAGGTCGAGCAGGCGCTCGTGGCAGAGGAGTATTTTTCCAAGCGGGAACGGGCGGAGGCGGAATCTGCCCGCTCGGCCCGGGAAGCAGCGGAAGCGGCCATCGTGGATTTTGCAGACGGAGCAGTCGAAGCCCTGACCCTTCTGAGTGCCCAGGACCGGCAGGTGCAGACCGCATTTCAGTTGGCCTCCCTGCGCCGCATGCGACTCGACAACCGGGTCAACCTTCACCTCGCGCTGGGAGGAGATTTTAAATTACGAGGACAACAGTAGCAGGATGAGCAGGAAGCTATTCGTCGATGAACGACTGGTTCGGACCGGGATCTGGGCACTGATCTGCTTGGCAATCCTCGGCGGAGCGATTGGAGTGACCAGATTTCTGATCAGGAATGGACCGGAGGCGCCAGCCTCCGAGCCGGAAACGAGAATGGTCACGGTGGTGGTAGAGGAGGCGGTAGTCTCTGGATTTGAACTGAAGCTGAAATCCGGGGGCGAGGTGCTGCCCCGCCGCCGGACGACGGTAACCGCGGAAGTGGGAGGCCGGTTGACCTTTGTTCACCAACAATTCGAAAAAGGGGAGACATTCGAGGGGGCGAATCCGGACCGCCGGGGTGACCTGCTGCTTCAGATTGACCGGGCGGATTACGAAGCGGCGCTGGCAGCCGGGGAGGCGACTCTGGCAGATGCCCGGTTGGCCCTGACGATGGAGGAGGTGCGCAAAGCCCAGGCTATGCGCGATTGGTTGAAGATCGGGAACGGGGAAGAGGCCAGTGAACTGGTGAAACGGATACCGCACATCGCGAGCGCCAAGGCCAAGATCGTGGCAGCGGAGGCGGCCCTGGAGAAGGCAAAACGCGATTTGGATCGCACTGAAATCCGCGTGCCTTACGACTGCCGGCTGGAACGGACCTACGTCGATGTGGGATCTACCATCGCGCCCGGGATGCCCCTGGCCGACCTCGTTTCCCTGGGAGCGGTTGAAGTGCGCTTACCTCTCTCCTTAGAGGACTACGGGTATTTGAAGCGGAAGGACGGCGGGGTTATCGGTGAAGTGACGGCAATCGGCCGGATCGGTGGAAAGACGGTGAACTGGAACGGTCGGATCATTCGTTCGGAAGAGATGGTAGAGAGAACCACGCGATCGATCAACGTGGTGGCGGAATTCGGCACAGACGGAGGTGATGCTCCGCCCCTTGGCATGTTCGTCCAGGCATTCATCCGCGGGAAGACTCTTCCCGAGGTGGTCCGGGTGCCGCGTTCCGCAATGATTGATGGTGATAATGTTCTGCTGGCGAAAGAGGGTAGGCTGGATATCCGGCCGGTGGAGGTGCTTCGCACGGAGGCAGCGGAGGTGATAGTCAGGGGGGGATCGGCGAATGGCGAGGTGCCAGCCGGGGCACAAATCGTAATCACTCCACCAAATTCCCCGGTGCAGAACAGGCGGATTGCAATCGAGAAGCCCGTGGGAGAGGAGAGTGATACTGAGTCTGAAGAGAAGGGAGCGGTAAGGGAGAGAGAGGAATGAAGGGTGTCATCCGCTGGTTCAGCCGCAATCACGTGGCGGCTAATTTCCTGATGCTGGTGATTCTGCTGGCGGGGTTTTATACATGGTTTCAGCTCAAGAAGGAGATCTTCCCGGAGATCTCGATCGATGCGGTATCAGTGGGAGTGCCTTATCCCAACGCCAGTCCAGAGGATGTCGAGGAGGGAGTGGTCATTCCGGTGGAGGAAGCTATCGCAGACCTGGACGGAATCCGTGAGATCAATTCTGTTGCAGCGGAGGGCATGGGCGTGGTTACCGTCAGGGTTGAGAACGGCTATGACGTGCGCAATGTGATGGATGACATCAAGACGAGGGTGGATGCCATTGATAACTTCGCGCAGGAGGCGGAGCGTCCGGCTCTCGAGGAGCTTCGCATCACTTCGCAGGTAGTCAGCATTGCCGTCTCGGGAGACGCCGACGAGCGCAGCCTGCGGCGGGTGGCGGAGGATGTGCGGACCGGCCTTCTGGATTTCAAGCCCAGCAAGCCGAAATTCAACATCAAGAATCCTGTCTCGTTTTTCCTCTCCGCCCTTCGAAAGGAAACGGAGATCACCAAGGTGCGACTGGCAGCGGTGCGCCCCTACGAAATCGCAATTGAAGTCTCCGAAGAAAGGTTGCGTCAGTTTGATCTGACTATTGAGGAGGTAGCCAATGCAGTGAGACAAGCATCCTTTGATCTTCCAGGTGGATCAGTTCAAACCTCCGCAGGGGAGGTGGTGATCCGGGCTCTCGGCAAGCCAGACGATTCCCGGCAGTTTGAGGAAGTTGCAGTGCTCACGAGACCGGATGGTTCGACAGTGAAACTCCGGGAGATCGCCAGCGTAGTTGACGGTTTCGAGGAGGTAGACCTGACCAACTCCTTTGATGGACGGAAAGCGATCCTCATCAACGTATTCCGCACTGGGGAACAGGACACGCTGAGGATCCGCAAGGCGATTTCGGAGTACCTGGAGAAGGCTCGGACGGAAATTCCGGAGGGGATCAGGCTGGAGGTCTGGAATGATACGAGCATCTACCTCAAGGGACGTGTCGATCTGCTCAAGCGGAATGGCACCTGGGGGCTCATTCTTGTATTCCTTGTTCTGGCGCTGTTCCTGCGACCCAGCCTGGCCTTTCTGGTAGCGTTGGGGATCCCTGTTTCCTTTGCCGGTGGCATATGGCTCATGCCGCATATGGGAATCTCGATCAACATGATCTCCCTCTTCGCCTTCATTCTCGTGCTCGGGATCGTGGTCGATGATGCCATTATCGTGGGAGAGAACGTCTACCGCCGCATGCGCAACGGGGAGGATCCGAGGGAGGCATCCTGGCAAGGAACGCACGAAGTGGGAGTGGTTGTCGTCTTCGGGGTATTTACGACCATGGTGGCTTTTACCCCCATGTTGGGAGTGAGTGGTGTGAGCGGGAAGATCTGGCCGAACATACCACTCGTCGTGATCCCCACGCTGATGTTCTCGCTGGTGCAGTCGAAGCTCGTTCTGCCAGCTCACCTTGCCCTGCTGAGACGAAGCGATCCGGCCCGCAAAGCCTGGATTCTGGGCCGCCTGCAGCGAAGAATCTCGCTCGGACTCGAGCGGTTCGTGATCCGGATCTACAGCCCTTTTCTCAAGTTCTGCCTGCGACATCGCTATGTCGTGCTCTCGATCTTTCTGGCGATCCTTTGCCTGACGGTGGGACTGGTAAAGGGGAAATGGATCAAGAGCATGTTCTTTCCAGAAGTGGAGGCCGACCTGGTTATCGCGCGTTACGAATTACCACGGGGAGTTCCCTTCCAGTCGGCTCTTGAGGCCACGCGGAAGATCGAGAAGGAAGCCCTCAAACTGGCGGAATCCCCGGACATGAGGACGAGAGATGGCAAACCGGTTATCCGCCATATGCTGGCCAGTGCGGGCATTCAGCCTTTCATTGCCGAATTTGCAGCGGATGGTCCAGGATCCGGCAGCAATATCGGGGAGATTACCCTGGAGTTGGCACCATCGGCAGAGCGCGATATTTCATCGGACGAAATCGTGCGCCGTTGGCGCGAGCAGGTGAAGAGCATCCCGAGTGCGGTTGAATTGACCTTTATCGCCCAGGCTGCGGGGGGAGGGAACGCGATTGACCTGCTCCTGGTAGGAAAGGACCAGAAGGAGCTTCGGGCGGCCGCTGATTTCCTGCGCGAAAAGCTGGAGAGTTATATCGGAGTGATTGATATCTCTGATAGCGATCGACCAGGAAAACGGGAGTTGATTTTCGAGGATCTGACCGCTGAGGGTCGGGCTGCTGGTCTCCGCCTGGGAGATGTCGCCGCTCAGGTGCGCCGGGCTTTTTACGGCGATGAAGTGCAGCGATTGCAGCGTGGTTACGATGAGGTGAAGGTGATGGTGCGCTATCCGGAAGGAGAACGGAAATCGGTTGAAAGCTTCGAGCAAATGAAGCTGCGTACGCCGCAGGGCAACATCCCTCTCATGCAGGTAGTGACCGCGAGGGAACGCAGGGGACCGGATACCATCCGGCGGTCGCAAAGGAAGCGTGCGATTCGCATCACGGCCGACGTGGATCGCAGTGTGGCCAATTCGAACGATGTTGTGAAACGGTTCAAGTCGGAGGCACTGTCCGAACTGGCCGGTCGTTTCCAAGGGGTGGAGCACAGATTCGAAGGCGAGCAGTCTGATCAGGCTGAGAGCGTGCGTCAGATTGGCATCGGGTTTCTTTTTGCCCTGATTGCAATGTATGTGCTCATGGCGATACCGCTGCGTTCATACCTCCAGCCGGTGATCATCATGTCAGTTATTCCATTTGGAATCGTAGGCGCCGTATTCGGCCACATTGTGATGCGCACCGAACTGAGCATCATGTCGATGTGCGGATTCGTGGCGTTGGCCGGGGTGGTGGTAAATGACAGCCTGCTGATGGTGGATTATGTGAACCGTCACCGGAGGGATTGCACCAGTGTGCTTGAAGCCGCCGTCAAAGCGGGGGGAGTGCGCTTCCGCGCCATTCTTCTGACATCGCTCACGACCTTTGCGGGGTTGATGCCCATATTGCTTGAGACGGATATGCAGGCGCGGTTTCTTGTTCCCATGGCCATTTCCCTCGGGTTCGGGATCCTTTTTGCCACCAGCATCACGCTGGTGCTGGTGCCCTCGATATACGTCATGCTGGAAGACCTCCGGCATTGGGCGAGATGGATGCTGGGGAAAAAAGTGACCGGAGAACGGACAGATCTGGATGCGGTCGATATACCCGGGAGGGAATAAAGAGAGGACCTGAGGATCGTCATGCCCGGGATGAGTGTGAGGCGGTACAAATGACGCCCGGCGGTGCCGAAGCATCCACCGGGCGTCGCCCTGCCTTGCCGTATAGGAATCGAAAAGTGTTTTCTTTTTGAGAAGAGAGGGGGTTCTTAGCGGCCAGGGACGTAGATTTCAGAACCCTTTGCAAGGACGAGGCTGCTTCTGAAGTTCCAGCCGTTGAGGGCGTTCAGTTGCTCCGGCGTAGTGCCATGCCGCTTGGCGAAGTCGCCAAAGGAAACCTCCTCGGTGACAAAGACGGATGAAATGGTCTTGGGCACGAAAACCTTTTGCCTGGTTTCTTTCTTCTGCGGGGAGACGGAAGGACCAGGTTTGGGAGCGGGAGCCTGCTTCTTTACCTTGGGGGCAGGCGCCTTCTTCGGTTCCGTCGTCCTGACGGGGGTGCTCTTTGCAGTGGGAGGTTGTGTCTGTGCTTTCGGTCCGTGAGTGCTGATGGTGTGATTCCTGGGAGGGGGAACAGCAGCGACCTTGCCGGTCACCGTGATTGTTTGACCCACGACGATTTGGTCGGCAATGTCCGGATTGAGACCACGGAGGGTGCCAACCGTTATCTTGTGTCGCCGGGCGATTCCATAGAGAGTGTCGCCGCGTTCGACAGTGTAGTTGTGTGCATCAGCTGGAACTTTGGCGGCAGGCTTGGACGTCGGCCGGGGTTGGGAAATCTGATTCTTTACGACCTTTTCGAGGACCGGGATGGCTTTGGGAATAGCAGTTTTTTTGGGGGGGACGCTTTTTCCGGGAGAGTCAATTTCTGGCCGATACGGAGGCGAGTGGGGTCGGTAATCCCATTGGTTTTCATGAGGGTGTCTACCGACGTATGGTAGCGATGGGCGATGGAGGAAAGCGTATCGCCGGTCTTTACGGTGAAGGTTTCCACAGATTCCGGTGGGGCGGCTGACCTAGCGCTGGCATCTGCACCACGGGCCCGGCGGCGTTCCAGAGCGAGTTGGCTATGGAGATTCTCTATATCGGTCTCCAGAGTCCGGATTTGACGTTCTTGCTCGCTACAACGGGCACGGAGGATTTCCAGTTCGCTACGGCCCTCGGCAAGCAAACTGGCCGGACCAAGGACGATACTTAAGGCAAATGCAAGGATTCTCATGGTAAGGGTGCTATTATTTTTCAAATTTTAATAGATTGGTCAACCGAAATTTTAATATTTCTAAAATATTAAGGGAATGTTCCCGCTCCTGTTAAGGATGGAAGCGGTTCAATTGAGGAGCGGGTCAGGCGTTTTTCCTCGAATCCGCTTGATCGTCATCGTCGATCGGCAGGATGTGGCGGACGAAGGCGCTCGGAACCCAGCCGCGGACATTATTGGCGAGCTCAATATAGGTCCAGGGCCCCCGGGTGGCGATGGGGCGGCAGAGGCTCCCGGGCGGCACCTCAATGACCTTGTGGCTGCCCGCGGGGGATTTGCCGTCTTCACTGATCGTAGCGGCCTCAGTGCCGGCTAGGATGGAATCCTTGTTGATCATGGTGGCCTGCTCACTGACGGGAGCGAACTTGATGTCGGTGGGGTAGAGAAGGAGGCCCACTCCCCCAGCCAGAGCAATGACCGGTCCCACGGAGAGACTGGTCAGGAGGAGGCGGCGCCATCCTTGCACGGAAAAGAAGGCCAGGGATGCGAGGACAACCAACCATAGACCACCGGCGATGAGGTTGGCATAGAGTGAGCGTGGTAGCTTCTCAAGCCACTTCTGGTATCCGGAACGCTCCGTGGTGATTGCACCGGTCTTTCGCTTGAGGAATCGCAGGTTCTGGCGTGCTTCAGGGTGTCCGGGATGCCGGTGCAGTGCGCGGCGGTAATAGAGGGTGGCCAAACCCCGTTCGCCGAGCCGGAAGTAGCAGTTTCCGATATTGTAGAGGACATCGGCAGGCAGTGCGTCATCCTCATGAGCTTCATGGTAGAGGGGTATGGCGAGGTGGTAGGCGTTCTTGTTCCAGGCCGCCTCGGCCTGTTGATAGAGTCGCTGGGGGGTGGGTTCATCTCCGTTG
>DMYM01000369.1:0-138 GCA_003483645.1 Verrucomicrobiales bacterium | reverse complement strand
ACCGAGTAAAGCGAGGAGAAGTAGAAGCGAGGAGATCTCAAGGGCACGGCGGCGCAGGTGTTTGATCACGTCCAGCCGTTCGGGATCCCCTAATTCCGGTTCGTTGCTCCCCCGCTGGTAGCAGTGATGGTCACGCCG
>DMYM01000445.1 GCA_003483645.1 Verrucomicrobiales bacterium | reverse complement strand
CGCATGGAAGATATGCTGGCTCTGGTCGAAGGAGGCCAGAAGGTGGAGCTCAAGTTGGTCCTGAAATGTGACGTGCAGGGGTCGGTTGGGGCAATCAAGGGGGCGATTGGCGATGTGGAGTCCGACAAGGTGGATGTCAATTTCATCCATGCGGCGGCGGGATCGATCAGCGAGTCCGACATCCTGCTGGCCAGCAGTTCGGACGCGGTGGTTCTGGGGTTCAACGTGAAGGTGGAGAGCAACGCGGTGAAGGCTGCCAAGCGTGAGGGTGTGCAGATAAAGCTTTATTCGATTGTCTACGAGCTCATCGATCAGGTGAAGGATGCCATGTTGGGCCTGCTGGAACCGGAGCTGCGAGAGAAGATTCTCGGGCATGCCGAGGTGAAGCAGATCTTCAAGGTCAAGCGGGGACGGGCAGCGGGCTGCCTGGTCTCGGACGGCAGGGTGACCCGGACAGCGCATGCGCGTGTGTTGCGGGATGGCACACCCGTATTTGACGGGAAGATGTCCACCCTGCGGCGGATCCAGGATGATGTGGAGGACGTCAAACAGGGCATCGAGTGCGGAATCCGGCTCGGGGAGTTCAACGAGTACGAAGTCGGTGACGTAATCGAATGCTACGAGCTTGAGAAGATCGATCAGACCCTTTAGTAGCCCCGGCTGCCATTGGGGGCATTGGTAATTTATCATTCGGGAGATCCATGTCGCGGCGCATTGACAGGGTAAACGAACTGCTGAAACGTGAGATCAGTAGTATCCTGCAGCGTGATTTTGAATGGGACGGATCACTGGTGACAGTGAATGCGGTGGAGGTTTCACGGGACCTGAAGGAGGCGAAGGTCTTTATAGGAGTGCTGGGCGGGCACGAAGGGAAGGTGATCTCACGGCTTAATGGAGAGCACGGATCCATTCAGGGCCGGATGATGAAGCGGGTGGTGTTGAAGAACACGCCCGTTCTACGTTTCCTCAGCGATGACTCGGTGGTGCGGGGGGTGGATATCGTCAACCTGCTCGACGAGGTGGCGGAGTTGCCGACGGCACCCCAGGAAGAAGAGGAGTAGGCGGCCGGGGTGATTTTCGGGGTGCGCTTGCCAGCACCACTGCCATTGCTGATCCCGGGCTGAGATCACAGCGAAGAACTCTGGGTGGCAGCGGTCGTCAATCCTGCCGGGTTTTTCCGTTGCCGTGGACTGAGATGGAAATCGCTTCTGCCCGTTCCGGCATGACAATATTACGTTGGATTTACGATAATTATGAAAACGGGGTCCTGGTTTTCCGTTTGTAGGATTGACATCCGACGGCCTTGACTGATTTGCCTCGTCATCCAGTTGGAATGATGGGAATAATCAGGTCCCCACAACAAACAAGCCGCGAATTTCGCCATGACTAACTCAAAAATTTTTCTTGTCCGGAGCATACTGGGAATGTGTGCGATTTCGTTTCTCTCAATTGGGTGCAAGAAAGACCCCACCGCAAGCAGAGGAGGAAGCGCAGAGCCCGAAGCGTTGGGGACGAAGCAAAGCGCCGGGGACGAGAATAGTAAGGGATCGGGTGACCCTGCCCCGTCGGAGGTCGTCCCCCACGTCCCTGACCCAGCCGAGATCGAGTGATGGGTTCACCGTCAAAGCGCGAGGGTGAATCCCGGGATGAGGTGAGCGCTCCAGCAGGCAGTTCGCCAAAGTGGGAAGGCCCCCTGGACACGGCAATCATGTTCGTGGACCTGGTTGATTCATCGGTGTTTGCCAGTGTTCTCGGGCTCAAGGAATATTCGGATTACGTTGAATCGTTCCACAAGGTGGTGCGGGTCCAGTGCGAGTATTTTTTTGAGGATTATCTGCGGGGGAAGTATGAGCGAGGTCGCGACTACGATTACTTTGTGATAGGTGACGAGTTGGTGTTTTTCATGCACACTGCCAAGCCCTCAAACGACGTTTATCTTCTCGCAACGCTCGGGATTACGCTCAAGGCTGCCTGGATCGCATCCCCTTTTAACCGGGAGCGGTTAGAACGCCGCTCGGCGGCGGCTGAAATTGCGGTCGGGATTAATTTCGGGACTGTCTGGGCAAAGCAGCTGGGAACCGGATATGAGACGCAGGGCTACGCGATCAACCTGGCGAAACGGATCGAGTCTCACTCCCGCGATGGCCAGCATTTCCGCATCTTCCTGTCCGATACCGCCTACAACCTGCTCCACGCGCGAATGCGCAATCTGCTGTTCAGCCACAGGGAGTTTACTTCGGGAAAGGGGATTCTGGGCCAGTTTGGAGTCTATGAAATCGTGGATGCTTTCGTTGATTCGGTGGGACGCCTTGCTCCTGAAATCTCGGAATTGTTTGAGGAATTGATGGGGGCCGCCATTGACAGCACCAGCCGGAACCTTTGGATCCACAGTGCCTACCAGGTCGCCAGTGAAAAACGCCACGGGGGCGTTACCGAGGACGCTGCAGACCGTTGTCGCCGCGTTCTGAACTACCAACCTGAGAATGCGGTGGCCCTTTACTTTCTCGCCCAGTTTTACCGCGAACAGGGAAACCTGGAGCTTGCCGAGATCTCCTATCTGCAGCTCTTGCAAGCATGGCCGGATTTTGGCCATGGACACCTCGAATTCGGGAAGTGCCTGACTGAAATGGGAAAAGAGCAGGAAGCCCGGACCGCGTATCTTCGTGCCGAACGCCTGGGGATCGAGGAAGCCGCGGAAGG
>DMYM01000272.1 GCA_003483645.1 Verrucomicrobiales bacterium | reverse complement strand
GCGTCGCGAAAAATTCTGGAGAATCTCATTCATGACTTAATCGACGAAGAGAAACTCGTTACTTCCGAACAATGCCTGAGCATAGCGCTGCCAATTCTCACGGTCCGAGGCACCCTCCAGAGCAAGAAACGATCGGGCCAGATCCATATCCTCCTCGGTGGCCGGGCGACCGTAGAGCAACTCGTGGGCAAGCCCGATGCGAACCTCCTCACTCTCCGGCGCCTCGCGATAAAGCCGTGCCGTCAACGCCTCCGCCTGCCGCCGGAAGAACTCCCCATTCAGCACGAACAACTGCTGCAGAGGCGTAATGGTCTTCTCGCGCACCGGGCTGTGCGCACCGGGATCGGGAAAGTCGTACATCTGCAACAACGGTTCGAGGTCACGACGGTCGATCCGGCCGTAGATCGTACGCCGAAAATTATCCGCACGAGACAGATCCAGAGGCGCTCCGCCCACCTCCAGAACGAGCTGACCCGTCACCTCCAGCATGGCATCACGCCAGGCCTCCACTTCCAAACGCCGTCGATTCATGCGCCAGAGCCACTTGTTGTCCGGGTCCCGGAGGGCCATCTCCGATTGATGGTCGACACTCTGTCGGTAGGTGGCCGAGGTCACAATCTCACGATGGAGCCACTTCAGAGACCATCCTTCCTTGATGAAGCGCGCGGCGAGGTCATCAAGAAGTCCGGGATGGGACGGTCGCTCTCCCTGGGCTCCGAAATCGCTGGGCGTAGTCACCAGCCCCCGCCCGAAGTGTTGCAGCCAGACACGGTTCACCATCACGCGGGCGCTCAGGGAAGCCCCCTCGTCAAAAATACAGTTCGCCAACTCAAGCCGACCACTTCCCTGTGTGAAAGTCCTGGGCTCGCCCCGGGAAAGTACGCGCAGAAACCGCCGCTTCACCACCGGACCCAGGGTGCCCGGATTTCCACGGATTTGCAGTCGGAGGTCCCGAGGCTCCCGCGGTTTGTAGTCCAGTTTGGTCCCGAAGCCCTCCTTGGCCACCACGTGGATACTCGACTCGATGACAGCCGGGACGAGGTGATCATAGTCGGGGGTCGATTCCTTCAGATGGCGGATCCTCTCCTCGATCCTGCGGAGCTGTTCATCGCGATCGGGCGGGGGAGACTTCGCATCCCTCAGGCCCTTGGCCTCCTTGGCGAACTTCTCGACCTCCTTGCGCGTCTTATCGGCAACCTTCACCCGCTCCTCAGGAATACTCGCCCGATCCGAGCGCCGCACACTCGCGAACACTCCTGCCAGGGCGTAATAGTCGCGACTGTCGATCGGATCGAACTTATGATCGTGACAACGGGCACAGGAGATCGTCAGACCCAGGAAGGTCCGTCCCACCGCATCGATACGTTCTTCCCACTCTTCCGCCACAATCATGCGGATGACCTCCGCGGCAAGCAGAAGTTCCTTGTGGTACACCGGACTGATCCCCAGGAACCCAAGGGCCGGAGTATCCTCCACCCCCGTCTCGTCCATGAGATCGGTGGCCAGCTGTCGCTTCGCAAACTGGTCGTAGGGCATATCTTCGTTCAAGGCTCGCACGACCCAGTCGCGATAGCGGTAAGGACTGCCATGAGTGACGACCCACCGCTCCCGAACATCGGTGTAACGTGCCAGATCGAGCCACACTCTTCCCCAACGTTCTCCGTAGTGCGGGGAGGTCAGAAGACGATCCACCAGTCTGGAATAGGCATCCGGAGATTGGTCGGCAAGAAAGGACTCCACCTCATCCGGCGAGGGTGGCAGGCCAATCAGATCATAGCTTAACCTGCGAATGAGAACGCGCCGACCCGCAGGCGGGGAAGGCCGCAACCCCTGCTCCCTCATCCGGGCATGAACAAAGCGATCAACACGGTTTTGTGCTCGATCGTCCGGTGCAGGCGGCGGCTCCACCTTCTTCACGGGCTGAAACGACCAGAACTTCCTTCCCTCCTCGAAGTCGATGGACCGACCACTCGATCCCTCCTCCGCTAAAACAGGGCCGGTGGCCCAGACGGACACGAACACCAACGCCATTGCGGTCATCACAGTCTTTTGGTCAAGGGTTCCCATCGGAAAGAAAGCGCTAGGGCACCATGCCAGTCCACCGCCAATGGTGCAAGGATCCCGCTCTGGCGGTGATATTCCCAGCTCAACCTCTACTCCCAGTTACGATCTCCATAAAATATTGTTTTTAAGCCGCTTGTGAAGAATTGAAATTGCAGCTCATCCCCCCTGCCCTTCCGATTTAGGGTTGGCTGGCAAAGATCCATGCCTAGACTCCCCTCTCCTCCTTCCGGCTCTCATGAGCCGGTCATCTGGCACGAGAGAAGGTAATATGAAAGCAGTAGGCGTCACTCCCAGTCAGAGAGAAGTTGGAATCCTCGAACACCCGATTCCCGGACTTCAGCGAGATGATGAGGTCAGAATCCGCACCATCGATGTCGGCATCTGCGGCACGGACCGCGAAATCTGCACCTTCGTCTACGGAGATCCTCCGACCGGTTCCAACTATCTCGTGCTCGGGCACGAAGCGATGGGTGAAGTCGTCGAGGTGGGTTCTGGAGTAAAACACCTCAAAGTCGGGGATTTGGTGGTTCCCTCCGTGCGCCGTCCCTGCAGCGATGAGAACTGCCTGCCCTGCCGGGAAGATCTGCAGGATTTCTGCTCGACCGGCACCTACGTCGAACGCGGCATCAAGGAATGCCATGGTTTCATGACCGAGTCCTTCGTGGAGCGGGAACGGTTCCTCACCTATGTGCCCCCCGAACTCAGGAATCTCGCTGTCCTGATGGAACCCCTCACCATCGCGGAGAAGGGCCTCGCCCAAGCCTGGGATGCCCAGAGCCGTCTCCCATGGGTACGGCACCATGCCAACGGCAAACCCACCGGAAAGGGTCTAAATGCCGTCATTCTCGGAGCCGGGCCGATCGGGATTCTCGGAGCCATGACCATGAAGGCTGCCGGCTTTGAAACCTATGTCTACAACCGCTCCCCTCTCCCCAACCCCAAGGCCGAGATCGTAGAGGCCATCGGAGCGAATTACATCTCCTCGAATGATGTGGCATTCAAGGATCTGCCCGGTCTGGTCGGTTCCATCGACCTGGTCTACGAGGCCATTGGCATCTCCTCGGTAGCCTTCGACGTATTGAGTATCCTTGGAGTCAATGGTGTCTACATCTTTACCGGTATCCCGGCACCAGGTGATCCCATTCCCGTCGATGCCAATCAGCTGATGCGCAACGTCGTGCTGGGAAACCAGGCCGTGATTGGAACGGTCAATGCCGACGACGCCTCCTTTAAGGCAGCAATCGAAGATCTCGCCTACTTCAGGAAGCACTGGCCGGAAGCAATCGAGGCAGTCATCACCAAGCGTTACACCATCGATTCCTGTCGCGAACTTCTCCTCGACCAGGCCACCGGGATCAAGAGCGTCATTTCGTTCGACTAGCGCAACGATCGCAACGGTTCACCTGCCGACGCGTTTTCGATGTGTTCGATCAGAGAACCAATCTCCTCCATGTGCAGAGCGAGGAGCTTCTGCTCCCGATGCTCCCGGAGCTGGGCCTCTACTTCACGTAACCGGGGCAGGAGTGGCTTGGCGGCGCCACCGTAGTTGCGGAGGATCTTGAGACAACGCATTACACGGTAACGCTTACCCCAGGAATCGAGATCCAGGATATCCAGACAGAGCGACATCCCTTCCTCAATGCGGTGACGGGCCAGAAGGTCCAGGCCTTCCAGGCGGATGCCGTCATCGAACATCACCCCGCTTGGCGCGCGCTCCACGATGGCCTTGTGAACTGCCGGGAGGAAGGGCTTCACCTCCTCGTAGCTGAGCTGGCGGTAAAGAGAACCCACCGCTGCCCGGGCCCGCGCATTTGGATTTGCCAGGATCTTCTCGACCGCAGGCCGTAGTTCTCCGAGATCTACTCCTTCTATCGAGTGTGCCAGGAGCCCCTCCATCCCGAGAACCCCTCTCCGGCAGAAAAGGCAGAAGGCCAGGTATCGCTGGGTCATCTCGCGTGGATCGGACTGGTCCTCCCTGGAGATCATCTTGACGAAGTCTGGAACAACCTCGGAAACCGGTGCTCCAATAGCAGCCAGAGCCTGCGCAGCCTGGACCCGCAACCAGAGATCCTCACTCCAGAGTAGCTCGCGCAAGGGATTGGCAGCCGATAACCCACGTTCGCCGAGAGCGGCGATCGCCTGGCAGGCACCGTAGCGCGATTCATAATCCACCGCGTCAAGCCGGTCGACCAGTCCCTCCAGAGACAGGTCTTCGTGTTCGGCCAGGATCTTCGCGGCCCGCTGACGCACCACCGGCGACCAACTCTGGAGCGCACGTAGCAGCTGTCTAGGCGAGAGCCCACGATACGGAGCAAGGCCGTGGTCCCAGGAACTGAAGCTCCGACCTGCCATAATCGTTTCGCTGAGTTCCATTCCCTTCAGGGCGTTCTGTCCCTTTACTCCCCGACCAGTCATGAACAACCGACCCTCCGGGAGAAGATAGGAGAGCAGAAAGGCCCCAGTACAATCCCAGCTCGGGTATTTGTGCTCCGCACCCGAACTGCCCGCCCCACCCTGGTAAGGGAAGCGACCATCGTGACTACGGTTCAGGTCCAGGAACCAGCGCTGCTCTTTAAGGTAGGCAGCGACTGCCTCGTGACCGGCCCGCATGGCACCCACCGCCCCCCAGAGGCAACTGAAGTAGTTTCCTGTGTGGCCTCGCTCGCGTTCACCATAGGAAGCCACCGTCATTCGCGAGAAAAACTTCGCTCCCATCTCGTGGTCCTGAGCATCAAAGAGGAGAGCCGCGATCCCGTTCTTGCCATTGTCATCGTGAAAGCGTGCCTCGGGATTATTATCGCCATAGGGAATCGAGCCTTTTCCGATATAGAACCCGAAGAAGGTATTGCCGCGTTCAATCGCTTTATCGACCACCGGCTCCTCCACTCCACACTTCTTGCCAAGGACGAGCGATAGCTGGCAAACCAGCCCCGCCTGGTTGAGCGCACCATATCCACCCAGTCGACCATGTTCCTTCCCATCGTTCCACTGGGGCCAGGCCATGGCATGTCCCCAGCTACCTGCACCGCTTTGACCCTGCGCCAGCCGGATGGTATACTGGAGGATGGCGGGAAGAACCTCTCGATCGCCAGTGGCAAGATAGTATTCGGTCAAGAGAAGGTTGGTATAACCCCAGTGCCATGATGCCATTGCGCTGGCCGGAGACATCTCAAGACGGAGGTCGGTCGGAGCCAACCGCCGTACGTAGTCTTTCACAATCGGCAGATACTCCTCCTTCCCCGAGGCCAACAACGCCAGGACGTTGATCTTACCATCAACGCCCTCCTTCAAATTGTTCACGATGTGGGCACACCCAGCCTCCACGATCTTGGCAGACTTCTGGCAGTCCCACGGAGAGCGATCATGGTAGTTCCCCAGAATGCGAAGTGGGATCGTCACGGACTCCGTTTCTCCGTCGCGCCAGCGCAAGAGAGCCAGTTTGCCTCCCTTCTGAACTGTCTCCGCCGCGGTGACCGCCGTCCCGAAACTCTTGCGCGCATCGCCCCTAAACAGTCTTCCTTCCACTCCCACAACCACATCCCCCTCCCGCAGGATTCCTCCTGCCGGGGATTTGGGAGTCACTGAAGTAATCAGAATCTGTCGGCTATCAGTGGTTTCCAGATTCCAGCCCCAGATCCATCCCCGCGCACCCGTAGGGCCCAGGTTCCAGTCGTGAAGGCCGTCGGGTTGGCCGCCTTGGGTCAAATCGGGAACCTGCGGCCTGGACGCTGCCTCGCTTAGGCTCCATCCCGCAAAAACGAGACAGATCAGGATTTGGATGGATGGGATTCGCATTCTCTTGAGGAGAATTCTTTCATTTACTACGTATGTACTAGCACCTACGTCTCAAAAAAAAATACGAATCCTAAAGGTTAAGTTATTAACATCTATTCGCAATGGGCCTGAGACCAGATTTTATCCAAGTAGCAGATACCCAGATGACTTATATCATGTGACCCGAATTTCCCCTCCATGGTCACCAAACTCCGCTCGTTCCCCTCGTGATTCTGCCCCAAATCCGATTAACCTCTTTTTGATGCTGCGCTCCATCCTGACCGTTCTGCTTGCGCTGCCGACTGCCCTCCCAGGCGCATTCGCCACTGAAACGGGGATACGGTCCCTGGGAGACCGCGTCGCTCGCCTGGTAAGTCCGGGAATACGCCGGATCGACAAACACCTGGCCCGCATCGAACAGAAACTACCCTCCCTTCCCGGGCTCTACAACGGGCCACGGGGATCACGATTCGGGTTTCACAGCGAGACAATTTTCCACCAGGAAGAGCCTCATCATCTCCAGATCGACCTGGGCAAGCCCCGCCTGATCGATTCGGTGGTCCTCGTCCCCATCCACCTGCCTGCCCTTGGCTCGACGGGCGAAGGCTACGGGTTCCCCCTGCGCTTCAAGATCGAAGTCTCCGACTCCGCCAGTTCCGGATTCCAGCCCCTTGTCGATCACACTGATCGCGACTACCCGAACCCGGGAAGCTATCCCATAAAGTTCCCAGCCGGGAAACTGAGCGGACGCTATGTCAGGGTGACTTCCACCAAGCATGTGCCAGCCAAGGAAGGATTCATCTGGGCCATGGAGGAAATCATGGTTCTCTCCGGCAACTACAATATAGGCGCCACCAACACGCGGTCCGCCACCAGCCACCAGGAACTTTTCCCCAACTGGTCGCTACAAAGGGTCAATGACGGTATCAGTCGTGTGAGCAATCCCCACAACACCGACCCAAGCCCCTCCAACGGGTTCCTGAGTGCGCCCTCGGCATCAGGGAAGGATCTCAAGTGGATCGTCATCGACCTGGGAAAATCTCTTCCGATTGAAGAGGTCCGCATCATTCCCACCTCATCCGAAGATCCCGAAGTGGTTGGAGGACGCGGCTTCCCTGAGGCCCTTGCCCTGGAACTCTCCAATGATCCGGAATTTGAAACCACGGTGTGGCGAACGACTAAGCCCCGGAATCCTCTGGGCTATCCATGGAACTCCTCCTTCGTGCGCACCTGCAATGGCAAAACCGGACGTTATATTCGAGTGATCTCCAGCTTGCTCTTTGCGCGGGGAAACCGCCACAGCCTTGCCCTTGCAGAGGTGCAGGCCTACTCTGGCGGAAAGAACGTGGCCCTCTGGAAGGACGTCCATGTGAGTGATCAGACCTCCAGGGCCGATACCGACCGCTGGGCTCCCAAGTTCCTGGTGGATGGCTACTCCAGTACTCACAAACTGATCGAAATCCCCGACTACATCGATCTCATCATCGAACGGGGGGAACTCGAGCGTAAGCAGGATCAACTCCTCCGCCAGCAGGAAGAGGACATTGCGTTTGCTTTGGTCAGTGTGACTGCCGGAACGGGGACCATCGGCGGAATAGCCATCTTAGGCTGGATCTGGGGTATCTTCCGGCAGCGAACGTTGCGATTGCGCGATGCCGCACGGTTGCGCGAACAGATCGCCCGGGACCTGCATGACGACATCGGAAGCAACCTGGCGGGCATCGTACTCATCAGCGAGGTCGGAAGCAACCTCAAGGGGATCGGCGCCGAGGCACGTGACGACTTTCGCGAAATCAAGGAAACCGCCAAGCACACTTCAGACGCCATGCGTGACATCATATGGCTCACCCACGTGGGAAATGCCACCACCCACGACCTCTTCATAAAGATGCGCGAATCCGTGGATCTGATCGTGGGACACCTTGAAACGTCCATCCGGGCCAGTCCTCCATCCTTCAAGGTTCGCCCGATCGGATTACAGGCCCGCCGACACTTTTTCTTCGCGTTCAAGGAGGCCCTGAACAACGTGCGTAAACATGCTCATGCGACCAACGTTCGAATCCTTTTTGAAGTGTCACTTCATCAGGTGACTTTCGAAGTGACTGACGACGGTAACGGATTCGATCCTGATAAAAATGTAGACAGTTCAGGTCACGGACTGGAAAACTTTCGTCGCCGCGCCGAGCGGGTGAATGGATACTACGAAATCAAGAGTGTCCCAACCCAAGGAACTACCGTAAAATTCTCCACGCCCTTGACTCAGGAAAAGTACCGAGAGAATCAATGACAGAATCAAGCACCACACAAATCCGGGTCTGGCTGGTTGAAGACAACGAGGTATTCCGCCGTAATGTCCAACGTGTCATCAATGGACTGGAGGAAATGGTCTGCGATGGCAGTTACGACTCCGCCGAGAGCACTTTTGCGGCCCTCCAGAACAACCCTGCTCCCGATGTCATTCTGCTCGACGTGCAACTCCCTGGGATCGACGGCATCGCCGCCCTCAGCAAGTTCAAGGAGATTATCCCCGATACCCGGGTTATCATCCTCACCGTCTTCGATGATGCCGCCAAGATCTTCCGGGCGGTTTGTGCCGGCGCCTCGGGCTACGTTCTCAAGGCCTCCGGCACAGACAAGATTGGCGAGTCCATCCGCCAGGTCATGCGTGGCGGCGCGCCCATGACGCCCGAGGTGGCTAAGAAAGTGCTGGATGCCTTCGCCAATTCGGATCTCATGCCCGGGACGGAAGGGGGCGATTATGGCCTGACTGCACGCGAACAGGAAATCCTGCGTCTTCTCGCCGAGGGACTGCTCAAGAAGGAAATTGCCGACGCGCTGAGCATCAGCGTGAACACCGTCTCCACCCACCTGCGACGCGTCTATGACAAGCTCCACGTCAATACCAACACTGGTGCCGTGGCCAAGGCGCTCAGGGAGGGCATTATCTAGGACTACGTGTTCCGCCTGTGGGGAAGCCGCAGGTTACAGAAGGTAATCCCGCAGACCCGTTCCAAGGTGATCAGGACTCCCCTTTCCCGGGGGATGATGCTCCCAACTCGCGCAGGCACGAGAAGGAATAGATCCCTGTCCCGTGTCCGTCCGCAAAGTGGAACTGCAGGGCGTATCCCCCGACAGGTTGGTAACCACCCAGCAGGAAACTTTTCTCGTTGTAGCTCACCTGCGGCTTGACCCCGCGACCGGTGGCATCGGGCTCGCCCTGACAGCTCGCACAGGGACAGGCCCGGCGCAGGGTCTCAAGGTCCAGATAGCTCTCCTTGCCGTCTGCCCATGCAATGGCCAGTTCATTTTCCATCACCACGATGTTTTCGATCGCCAGCATGATCAGCGTCTATGGAACAGTGGACACCGCCACCCCGCGGGGTCCGAAGATGGAGGACCCCACCCGCACGATGGTTGCTCCCTCCTCGATCGCAACCTCGAAGTCGTGGCTCATGCCCATGCTGAGGCCCGGCAAGGATGCTTCGAATTCCTCCTCCAGACCATCACGAAGCTCCCGTAACTTGCGGAAGGAAGACCTGGCGGCCTCAGGATCTTCCACTGCCGGAGGGATGCTCATCAAGCCAGCCAACTCGACATTCTCCAGGGAGAGCAGCTCCGGCAACGCCTCCCGCAACTCCACAACCGCAAAACCACTCTTGTTTTCCTCCCCGGCAGCGTTGACCTGGAGATAGATCCGTGGCCGCTTCCCCAGTTCCCCTGCAACGCGATCGAGATGGTGCGCCAGACGCAGGGAATCAACACTGTGAATGGCCTCGAACAGGCCAAGGGCCTTGCGTGCCTTGTTTCGTTGCAGATGACCGATGAAGTGCCACCGGGCGGATGCAGGCAGCTCCGGGATCTTGGTCCACGCTTCCTGGAGTTTGTTCTCTCCAAGGAGTTCGTGCCCGGCCTCCAGCACTTCTGTGATCACCTCAGGCGACCAGGTCTTGGTCACCACCAGGAGCTCTACCCCCGAAGGATCACGACCGGATCGTCCGGCAGCCCGGTCCACACGCTGCCGGACGGCACGCAGGTTGGTGGCGATTTCCGCCATATCACAGAAGTCCCACAGGTCCTACTCCTCTGCCGGAAGAATCCCCGCAGTGCGCGCCTTGTTCCGTTGATCCACCAGATCCCCAATGACCTCGAGAGCCTCCCGCTTGACCGGATCAAGTCCACTGGGCCAGAGAGGAGTGTCGTCGAGCGCATCCTCCTTGTTCTTGGCGCGGCGCATAAAGGCCTCCGCGTCCTTCTCCCGGTCCACCTCCGGGAGTTTCTCTGCCTTCAAATCATCAAGAGTGAGGCGGAAGAACTTGAACTGTTTCTTGTCTCTGGTCTCCATCTCCGCAAATCGCTTGCGGCGCTCCACGTTGCGCGTCTTTCGGCGCTTTTCCGATTCAGCCAACTCCGTCTCTCGTTTGCCACGATTGAGTGATACGGCATTTCCCTTGATACGGTTCTTGGTCCGATCCACATCCTCGACAATGTACTGGAAGTCCTTTACCGCCTTCACTCGATCCTCGTTGCGCTCCCTGAGAACGGGCAGAAAGAGCCCCTTCTGGTCAAGAGGACGCAAGTCGGGAGCCTTGCGGATCAGATCGTGATCGAGTGGGTGCTTGAGGTAGGCTTCGCCTATTTCCAAGGCATCGGTGAGGGACGGAAGCACGATATCGGGTTGTACTCCGAGCTTCTGGGTGGAACTGCCCGAGACCCGGTAAAACTTCTGAATGGTCACTTTCAGGTATCCCGCGCGGCTGTTGTCTTCAAAGAACCGGAAGTAACGCCCGATCTCCATGGGTTGCTGGACCGTGCCCTTTCCGAAGGTGGAGCTGTCGCCCACGATGACGGCCCGATTATAGTCCTGCAGGGCACCCGCAAGAATCTCACTCGCCGAGGCACTGGATTTGTCGGTGACCACTACCAGCGGTCCATCGTAAAGCGGCCGGCGGAAGAGCGCCTCCTTCGACTCGATGCGCCCGATGGTGTCCTTGATCTGCACGACTGGCCCGCGTCCCACGAAAAAGCCGGTGATCCGGCGCACTTCCTCCAGAGACCCTCCTCCATTGCGCCGAAGATCAAGGATCACCCCGTCCACCTGGGCCTTGTTGAGTCTGGTCAAGAGCTTCTGGACATCCGCGGAGACACTGGGATCGCCATCTTCAAAGTCCAAATAGAAGGACGGGAGCTGGAGCCAGCCGATACGACGTTTGCCGGTCTCATGCATCATTTCGATGACCTCGGCGCTCGCCAACTCGTCCTTCAGTTCAACCCGTCCACGTTTGATGGTGATGGACTTCACCTCCCCGGGGGCGCCGCCGGAGGGCTCCACCTTGAGGCGTACTTCGGTGTCAACCTTTCCCCGGATCATTTCCACCACGTGATCG
>DMYM01000344.1 GCA_003483645.1 Verrucomicrobiales bacterium | reverse complement strand
GCACTCCGCTTGAGTTCGAGGAAGACCACCTGCCTGGCGCCCGGAATCTCCCGGTCCTCGATAACGAGCAACGGGTGGAGATTGGCATCCTCTACCGGGAAAGCCCGTTCAAGGGCCGCAAACTCGGTGCCCGTTACGTCAGTGAGTCCATCGCCAGGCACCTCGCCGGACCCCTGAGCGGAGTTGAACCCGGCTGGAAACCCCTGATCTACTGCTGGCGTGGCGGACAACGTTCGGCGGCCTTCGCCACTGTCCTGCGTTCGATCGGCTGGCGCGCCAGAACCCTGGAGGGCGGATACAAGGCCTATCGCCGCTTCGTGATGGACGACCTCGTCCGGCGGTTCTCCAATCCCGAATTGCAGTTTCGCATCATCAGTGGCTTGACCGGCACAGGAAAGACCCGCCTCCTGGAAGCCCTGTCCAGGGAAGGCACGCAGGTCATCGACCTGGAGGCGATGGCCAACCACCGTGGATCACTCCTCGGCACGGTTGGGACACAGCCCAGCCAACGCCGCTTCGAGAACCGCCTGCACGCAGCCTTGAGTAAATTCGACCCGTGCCTCCCCATTTTCGCGGAGGCCGAATCCAGTCGCATTGGAAGCGTCTACCTTCCGCCCGCCCTCTGGAAGCAATTCGCCGCTTCACGCGTAATCGAACTCACCCTGCCTGTCCCGGAGCGTGTGAAACTGCTTCTGGAAGACTACCGGCACTTCCTCCAGGAACCGGAAACGCTCTCCAACCTCCTCGAACTGCTAGGCAAGCTGCGCGGACATGCCCAGGTCTCGGACTGGCAAGCTCAGATCGTGCAGGGCACCTGGCCTGAGTTTGTCACCTCCCTGCTGGAGAACCACTATGATCTCTGCTACCGCCGACCGGGCTCGCCGACCTCCAACTACCAGGCGCCTGCAGAACAGTTTGCCCTGCCGGACTGCTCCATGGAAAGCTACCACCAGGCAGCCCGCCAGCTAAGGGAATCCGAAGCTGCCTTCTCTTCATGACGCCGCTCTTGGACGCGCACAATCACCTTCACGACGAACGGCTTCTGCATAGCTTCCCCGAGCTTCTCCCGGCCATGCGGAAGGCCCGGATCGGGCATTGCGTCGTCAACGGCACCTGTCAGGACAACTGGCCCCGTGTAATGTCACTGGCCCGCCGGTATCCGGATCTGCTGCAGCCCTCACTGGGCCTTCACCCCTGGAAGATCGCGAGCCGCAGTCCGGACTGGCTGGAAAAACTGAAGCGCACCCTCCCCTCGCCCTGCACTCCGGAACAGTCTTTCTCGGTGAATGCGGCCTTGACCGTTAGATCGAGGATCCTCATTTCGAGGATCAAAGGGAAAAATTCACGCTCCAACTAAACCTGGCGGTAGAACACAACCTCCCGCTCTCGATCCACTGTCTCCAGGCCTGGGGCCCTCTCATGGAGATCCTCCGCTCCAGCAGACGCCCCACCCGTGGCTTTCTTCTGCATTCCTACGGCGGTTCGATCGAGCTCGTCCCCGCCCTCGCCACGCTTGGTGCTCGATTCTCCTTTTCGGGCTATTTTCTCCAGGAGCACAAGGAAAAGGTCCGCGCCGCCTTCCGGAAGGTTCCGACATCCTCCCTCCGGACCGGCACCAGGAACACCTCCTCCGCGACCACGAAGGCCCGCCACTCAATCATCCTGCCAACCTGCCCCGCATCGTCAGTGGTCTGGCACACGTGCTGGGGCAGGCTGAATCCGACCTCCGCGTTCTCCTCGCCGACAATTTCCGCCGGTTTTTCGGCCTGGAATCCCTCTGAGTGAAGCCCAGGCGGATTGGAGGGTCCCGGGGTTTTCGATAGAATTATCTCTCAGATTTTGTAAGGTCTTCCATCATGTCATTCCTCCGACAGTTTTCGTTTCTCGCCCTCCCAATTGCCCTCATCTCTCCCCTCGCAGGCCAGCAGGGCGACCGGAAGGGCCACAACATGACCAGCTTTGTCCCTGAGGATGTGATTCCGCCAGCGCCCTTCCTCAAGGTTGAGGATGCCCTCAAATCCTTCCAACTCGCTCCCGGCTTCGTCATCGAGGAGGTCGCTTCCGAACCCCTGGTCGACATGCCATGCATACTCAAGTTCGACGGCGACGGGCAGATGTGGATCTGCGAACTGGTCGGATATATGCCCGATGTGAATGGTAAAGGTGAGAACATTGCCCAGGGGCGCATCGCCATCCTGACGGACAGTGACGATGATGGCAGGGTGGACAAGCGCTCGATTTTTCTCGAGAAGCTCCTTCTCCCCCGCAGCCTCTACCTTCTCGATGACGGCATCCTGTGGGCCAATCAGGAGAGCCTGTTCTTCCAGGGCCGTGACGGCAACAAACCGGTTGGCAAGCGGGTAATGGTGGATAAGGACTACGCCCGGGGAGGCAACGTGGAGCACAAGGCCAACAGTCTCGTCCTCGGACTCGACAACTGGATCTACAACGCCAAATCGGACCGCCGCTACAAAAGAACCAAGGACGGGTGGGTCATGGGAAAAACCCATTTCCGCGGACAATGGGGCATCGACCGTGATGATTACGGGCGCCTCTTCCACAACAGTAACAGCACCCTCCTGGTCGGAGATTACACCTTCCCCAATGTCGTTTACGGGAACACCAACTCCAAGATGAAGGCGGGGATCGCGGTCCGCATCAGCGACAACCGGGTCTGGCCCATCCGTGTCACACCCGGGGTCAACCGCGGCTACCAGCGCAACACCGTCTCACCCGAGAACTACAAACTCATCAATGCCACCGGCGCTTCCGGCCTCACTGTCTTCCGCAGCCACGGCCTCGGCAAAGACCTCTATGGAACCGCCTTCATCACCGAGGCCACTGGTCACCTCGTCAAAGCCATCAGCTACGAGGACGGAAACGGCAAACTGATCGGTGAACACACCTTCGGCGAGAAGGAATTCCTCGCATCCACTGACGAGCGCTTCCGCCCGGTCAACGCCTATACCGCTCCAGACAACTCCCTCTACATCCTCGACATGTACCATGGGATCATCCAGCACCGGACCTATGTCACCTCCTACCTGCGCAAGCAGATCCTGAGCCGTGGACTCGACAAGCCTGGCAGCGGACATGGTCGCATCTACCGTCTGCGCCACAGGGACCAGGGGCGAGGCCCGGCCCCCAGTCTTGAAAAGCTCTCCGCCATCGAACTAACGCGCTATCTCAACCATCCCAATGGCTGGTGGCGGGACACCGCACAACGCCTCATCGTCGAGCGTGGCAATGAAACGACCAGGGACGCCCTCGAGGGGATCCTGCAGGACGGCAAGCCTCTCGCCCGCCTGCACGCGCTCTGGTGCCTTGAAGGCCTCGGACTCCTCAACGCCGGGCATGTCGCAAGGTCTCTCAAGTCCGGCGACGAGAAGTTTTCCTCCTCTGCCCTCATGGCAGGCCTCTCGCTCAGCGAGGGTGACAAGAACGCCCTCCTTCCTGCCCTTGCCGCCTTCAAGGCCGGCCGTGAGGCCTCTATCTACAAGGCCCGGCTCCTCGCGGAGACCGGCTCCTCCCAGGCCCTCGACGCCTTGGTGACAGAACTCAAGCTCAATGGTGGCAATCCCCTCGTCCGGGAAGCCGCCTTCACCGGTCTCAAGGACCGCGAAGCGGTCTTCCTGGGCGTCAATAACGGGCGCTACAATGACGGGAACCTGGACAAGTGGCTGCAGGAGGCCCTCCACAGGAACACCAGGAAGATCAAACCACCCACCATCAAGGGCGAACACCTCGCTTCCTTCCAGCGCGGAGAGAAACTCTACATGGGACGTGTCGCCTGCATAGGCTGCCACGGCGCCGAGGGCACCGGCCTTCCGAATCTCGGCCCTCCCCTCGACGAATCGGACTGGGTCAACGGCGACACCAAACGACTCGCCAAGGCCCTGCTGCACGGCCTGCAGGGCCCCATCACGGTTTCCGGCCAGCGCTATACCCCGCCCGCAGCCATGCCCGGCCTCTCCATGAACCCGACTGTCTCGGATAGGGACATTGCCGATATCCTCACCTTTATCCGCCATGCCTGGAGCAACCGTTCCGGGAAGATGGAGGAATCCTTCATCAAGGAGTCCCGCGAAACGACCAGGAAACAGGGCGGGGTGCCATATACCGAGAAGGAACTGAATTAGCATGACCGGGGCCGCCCCGGACGATCGCCATCAGGAGACCGGATCCTCCGCAGCTATTCCGCCCACTGTCCCGCCCGCCGGAACTTTTCGTAACGCGCATTCAGCATTTCCTCTTCCGATAAAGCCTCCAGCTCATCGATATGGCTGACCAGCGCAGCCTTGAGATTGCCGGTCGCTGACCGGACATCGTGATGCGCTCCTCCCGTCGGCTCGGGAACCACCTCGTCAATCAAGCTCATCCCGACCAGATCCTCCGCCGTCAACTTCATCGCTTTCGCCGCCTCCGGCGCATGCTTGCGGTGCTTCCAGAGAATGGCGGCACACCCTTCCGGACTGATCACCGAGTAGTAGGCGTTCTCCAGCATGAGAATACGATCGGCCACCCCAACACCGAGAGCACCTCCTGAGCCACCCTCCCCGATCACCGCCACCACGATCGGCGTCCTCAGGCTCATCATTTCCCGCAGATTCCGCGCGATTGCCTCCGCGATATTCCGCTCCTCCGCCCCGATTCCCGGGAACGCTCCCGGGGTGTCAATCAATGAGACAACCGGAATCCTGAACTTCTCGGCCAGCTTCATGAGGCGCAGGGCCTTACGGTATCCCTCGGGATGCGCACTGCCGAAGTTTCGCTCCAGGTTCTCCTTGGTATCACGGCCCTTCTGGTGCCCGATCACTACACAACGCCGTCCATCAAGCAGGGCGAATCCACCTGGCATGGCCTGGTCGTCTCCCACCAGGCGGTCACCATGAAGTTCGCAGAAGTCATCAAAGGCTTCGTTAAGATAGTCGAGCATGAAGGGACGGCTGATGTGCCTCGCAATCTGCACACGCTGCCATGGCGTCAGGTTCTCGTAAATACGGTTCCGCACCCCCGCCAGTTTCACCTCCAGAGCTGCGATCTCCGCGCTGAGATCAATTTCCTGGGAGCACGCCTTCTCGCGCATATCCTCCAACTCCCCCTCGAGCTCCGCTATGGGTTTCTCGAAATCGAGTGGTTGGGGGCGCCCGCTACTGTCGTTCATTGACACATATCTTACTGGTTACCGAAGCGAACTTCCACCTCGTTCCCGACTCTCAATAAGAGAGCCAACTCCTCCATGTCAGCTTCCGAAAGGAAAAAACCCCTTCCGGTGTCATCCTCTTCCGCCACCCCGACCTGGCGCAGCTGCAGGCCGCGGCGATCGAGGATGAGTACCTTTCTGGCGATCCGGTAGCTCTGATACTTCACTGGTGAAACACGTCGCCCATCCTTCAGAAGGCCGATTTTCTGCCCGATTTTGGATCGCAGCCCCCCTCGCGAGTCCCGGACCCTGGCGTGGAGCAAGTTGTAGGACTTCAGAAGACGTCCCTCCTTGTACAAGCTCAGGAGCTTACGGGCCACGTCTATCTTGATGTTGAATTTCAGGGGCAGCAGCACCAGTTCGTCTCCGGGGTAGAGCTTGTCCATCCTCTGCAGGCCGTTCATATGCATGATGCAATCCAGAGTGGTCTCGTGTTTGGCCGCTATCCTGGTGAAGTTGTCTCCGGGCTTCACCTCATACATCGTCTTCCCCTCCATCACTTCGGTGGAGAGCAGGTCGTCGAGATTCAACTCTCCCAGAATTCGGCGGGCCTCGCCCGCCGAGGTCGAAGACGGGTAGACCCCCACCAGAAATTCAAGTTTCTCACGCGCCTTCTCAAACTGACCTGTTGCCAGCAACTCCCTTGCCCGCTCGAAAGCAATCTCTCCGGGCTCCACTGATGGGACACTCTCCAGAGCCTCCGGGTTTTCCCGCAACTGCGGCACGGCGGTCTCCTTCTTCAGTCGTTCAACCAGCGCCACAGTCGCGCCCAGCACTCCCAGCACCAGCAAGGCGGCAAGAACCTTGATGAGGGACATCATAATCTGCAGCGCACTAGTGTCCTGGAGGGACATTTCACAGGACTAACCGTCTTCATCATCTGGCGAACTGGTCTGACAGGGCATTAGAGCAATCCCTTGCGCTTGAAATCGAACGCATTGATCTCCGAACTCTTGTCCACGATCTCGAAGATGAAGCGCAGGAGGCTGATCTCCCACGCATCGTCCACGCCTTCAATCACGACCTGCATCGGGTTGCCCATCCGCCGCGCGTCATCAAGCACCCGCTCCCGCACCGCATCTAGGGAGTCGTGCAGCAACTCCTCCCGGACCTCCCCGCGCTTGAACTGGTAATTCAGGAAGGCGATCTTCGCTCCGTGCTCCTGGAGCCACTGATGGAATCTCTCTGCATCGTCACCGAAGCCCTCGAACTCGATCCCGTTATAAGCCTCCGGCTTGATGATGGTCGGTTGATTGGCTTCTACCTCCCCGCTCCGGATCCGAACCTGCCCCACCGAGTCCATCAATTCGCTCAGGAGAAGAAACTCGAAGCGTGTGCTCCCGAAGGTATCAATCCGGCGGTCCGGCTCATACAGCACGCTGGTCGTCTCCAGCGCGTATTGGATATCATCGGGGGAATACATTCTCCGCCCTCATCATCGCCTACCCTGTCCCCCCTGACAACGAAAAGGGCAGGTCCTTATGGACCCACCCCACACCTTGGATAATAGGCGCAACTTGCTCAGGTGGAGGACTTATCCACGTAATCGATAACATCACCAACCGCAATCAGCTTCTCGGCCTGATCGTCCGGAACTTCGAGCTCGAACTCCTCCTCGACGGCCATCACCAATTCCACCGCATCGAGGGAATCGGCCCCCAGATCCTCAATCAATTTCGCTTCCCTGGTCACCTGATCGGCGTTCACTCCGAGCTGTTCCACTATGATGCTCCTGACCTTCTCTTCACTTGATTCTGACATGTATCCGTCGCAATTGGTTGCTTGTTTCTGGCTTTAACCGTCCTTGGCTCACTTGGCAACTCTGAAAATCTACTCCTTGGGGCCATTCTCCCCTGAGCTCTCCTCCCCCCGGGACTCTCCGGCATCTTCCGCCCCACTCTCCGCCTCGTCCTCTCTCGGCTCAATCAACTCGATCAGCTCGCCCCTGAAATTATCGAGAATGCGCTGGAAGAGGGCTTCCGCAGGAGCTCCCTCCTCCTGTTTGAATTGTCCGTAGACCATCCCATCGATCTTGGATTTCCTGAGTGCGCTCTCCTCCGGGGCTCCTTCCTCCCGATAGAAGAGGTAAGCCAACCCCTTGACTCCCCACTTCCGCACATCAATCCTGCGCACCGAACTGAAGGGAATCCTTGCGCCGCCCGGTGCGTAGTAGGCTTCCCCGTCCACTTTCATCGTGCGCCGCGACGTCCGGATCAGAAAAAATCCCGTGATCAACAGGAGAACTCCGCTCCCGATTCCATAATACAGCTGCTCCTGAATCTTGGCCGCTTCATAACTCTTCTTGGGAATGGAAGAATTCCAGCCCCTCTCATCGGTGTATTTCGCCCACAGGGGTGGGATCGCCTTTTTCCCCTCTTCCTCCAGGGCCTTCCCGTAGCCGGCATAGTCGTTCAGGACAACCGGCCACCTGGCATCAGGGTCCACCCCCTCGGGAAGGATGATGTCTTCCGCGGTCTCCTCGGGAAAGATCCTTTCCGCCCTTGTTTCCTTCTCCCAGTCCTCCGCGCTCCACTCTTTCTCGGCAAACCTCTCCTTGGCTGTTTCGAAAGCCTTGAAGGTGTAATAGATCTCGTTTTTCTTCGGCCAACCGACCTTCCAGTCCTTCAAAAACAACACCAGGAACACCCCGAACATCAGGACCATGGCCCCGGCCCTGAGATAGAACCACCTGGTGGGACGGCATTCAATGGTCTCCACTTCACTCATTGCCGCTGCGAACGTGCCGCTCCCGCCCCACTTGATCAAGCGTTCAATCCGCTGCCATGTGCATTTTCAGGTTATTTTCCGGTTATCCTGTCCCATCTTCCCATCGGCCTGTCAGGGTGACCGCCTCTTCCCAGCCCTTCGCTTCACCGTGAGGAGGTGGATTCCGGTTTCTTCGGAAGCCCCCCTCAAAGCCCCCCTTTTCCCCTTTGACATTCCCCTCCGCAAATCCGACCTCTCTTGTCCGTGAGCTTCGCAGCCCGCTTCGCAGACCCGGATCGACCGCTTTCTCCGCTCCTGCGGCGGTTCGCGTCCCTTCTGACTCCCCTCCACCCGGACGAACTGGAGTCCCGGGCACGGAAAAGCTCGGCACTCTCCCGGCGTCACTTCGGACGCACGATGCGTCTCTTTGCGCCGCTCTACCTTTCCAACGAGTGTGTAAACAACTGCAGCTACTGCGGATTCTCACGCGACAATCCCATCCTGCGAACAACCCTCACCCTGGATCAGGTCGCCACCGAAGCCCAGCACCTCCATTCGCTCGGGTTCCGCAACCTTCTCCTCGTGGCCGGCGAGCATCCCAGGTTCGTCTCAGAGGGTTACCTGCAGGATTGCCTGCGCCTCCTCTCCCCCTCTGTTCCCACCCTCGGAATCGAGGTTGGTCCCATGGAGGACGGACAATATACGGAGCTGGTCGCCTGCGGAGCGGAAGGTCTGGTCGTTTACCAGGAAACTTATCACCGGGAAACCTACCAACACCTCCATACCGCCGGGCCCAAGAAAGAGTTCGACTGGCGCCTCGACTGCCCTGAGCGTGCTTATGCTGGCGGTTTCCGGCGCATCGGAATCGGTGCTCTCTTCGGCCTCGCCGACTGGCGTACCGAAGCCCTCTCACTGGCCGCCCACCTCGAATACCTCTACAAGCACTGCTGGAAGGCACAATTCACCATCTCCTTCCCACGGCTACGACCTCACGCCGGAAATCACCAGCACCGGACCGACCCCGGACTCACCCTCACCGATCGCCAACTCGTTCAGCTCATCTGTGCCTTTCGACTCACCTTCCCCCAGGTCGGC
>DMYM01000531.1 GCA_003483645.1 Verrucomicrobiales bacterium | reverse complement strand
TTATTACAGGCTGATTCACTCTCCACCTGCACTCTCCTCAATGAACGTCGATCCGATCCTTACCCCCGCAGCCGGAATCGTGGGGTTGATTATCGCCTTTATCCTGCTGATCCGCATCGTCATGCGCCCCGGAGGAGAGGGGAACGTCGCCGAAATTGCCGCGAAGATTCACCGTGGGGCCATGGTCTTCATGAGGAGGGAATTCCTCCTCATCTCCATCTTCGCCCTTATCATCGGAGGGGCTCTCTTCCTCTTCCAGGAACACGAATACGGCAGGCAGCAGTCCCTCGCCTTCTTCTTCGGTGCCCTTTCCTCCTCGATCGCAGGGTTTATCGGAATGTACACCGCCACCAAGGCCAACGTGCGCACCACCTTGGCCGCCAAGAACGAGGGTCCGGCCCAGGCCCTCTCGGTCGCGTTCTTCGGCGGCTCGGTCATGGGACTCACCGTGGCTTCCATGGGACTGATCGGACTCGGCGGACTCTTCTGGTATTTCAGCAAGGCAGATCATGTCGCCGAGATCATGGAAGGATTTGCCATGGGCGCCTCCCTGGTGGCCCTGTTCTACCGGGTCGGTGGCGGCATCTTCACCAAGGCCGCCGATGTGGGTGCCGACCTGGTGGGCAAGGTGGAGGCTGGTATCCCCGAGGACGACCCACGCAACCCGGGCGTGATCGCTGACAACGTGGGTGACAACGTGGGTGACGTGGCCGGGATGGGATCGGATATCTTCGAATCCTACTGCAACGCCCAGATTGCCACCGTGGCCATCGCCGCCGCGGTGGGCGTCCGCGCCGCCAAGTCCGTGGACGAAGAGGCCACGGCCCTAATGGAAAAAATAGGTGTCGCCCCAACCACGGAGGGCATGCAGCAGCTCATGCAGCTTCCTCTCCTCCTCACCACCGTGGGCCTTTTCTGCTCCATTCTTGGAATCCTCATCGTGCGCAGCATGGCGGGCAAGAATCCTGCCGAGGCCCTCCGCTTCGGAACGATCGGAGCCGCCGTGCTCTTCATTGCAGCCTCCTTTGGACTGGCTGGCATGCTTGGCCTGAGCACCGCCATCGGACTCTGTATCCTCTGCGGAGCCGTGGGTGGGATCGTGATCGGTCTCATCACCGAATACTTCACCGGGGGGGCGCCAATCAAGGAAATCGCCCGCCAGGGGGAGACCGGGGTGGCTACTCTCATAATTGCCGGACTCTCGGTCGGCCTGAAATCGGTGGCCATTCCCCTCCTCACCATCGCGGCCACCATCTACATCTCCTTTGAATTTGCCGGACTCTACGGCGTGGGACTCGCAGCGGTTGGAATGCTCGGCACGGTCGGAATCACCATGGCCATCGATGCCTACGGACCGGTTGCCGACAACGCCGGCGGAATTGCCGAGATGGCGGCCATGGGTGAGGAAACCCGCAAGATCACCGACAGTCTCGACGCGGTGGGCAACACCACCGCTGCCATCGGCAAGGGCTTCGCCATCGGGGCGTCCGGACTCTCCGCCCTCGCCCTCACCACCGCCTTCATCCAGAAAACCGGTGTCGATCTCAACCTCAGTGACCCGGCCATCCTGCGCACCTTCTTCGTGGGCGTCTTCATCGGAGGAGTGGTGCCGTTCCTCAACGGAGCCATCACCATGGATGCGGTGGGTCGGGCCGCCTTTGACATGATTTCGGAAATCCGGCGCCAGTTCCGTGAGATCCCCGGCCTCCTTGACGGAACCGCCGAACCTGACTCCGACCGCTGTGTGGACATCGCCACCAGGGCCGCCACCAAACGGATGATCCTGCCCGCCGTCCTCGCGGTGGGAACGCCTGTCGTGGTCGGTTTCGGCTTCGGTAACAACGGTTCCATCGCCCTGGCCGGCACTCTCAGCGGTGCCCTTCTCGGCTGCATCCTCCTCGCCCTCATGATGTCCAATGCGGGCGGAGCCTGGGACAATGCCAAGAAGTACGTGGAAGACGGACATTTCGGGGGCAAGGGTGGCGAAATCCACAAGAGTTGTGTGGTTGGTGATACCGTGGGTGACCCCCTCAAGGACACCTCGGGACCCTCCATGAACATCATGATCAACGTCATGGCCATCGTGAGCATCGTGATCGCCCCGTTGCTCGCGTAGCCTTGAACGCCGCCGTGCCTTTCGCCTCACCCCGGCAGGGCATGTGCCCGGAATGATCGATCTCCGCACCGGTCAGCACTTCCGACCCCGAAACTGCGGGAAACGCCTCCGATCTCCTCAAGGTGACGAGGTGATCGGTTCCTCCTCCTCGTCTCCTGCCCTCACCACCCGGGCCACCAGTGGCTTCAAAGTGAGACCCTGCACCACGATGGAGAAGACCACCACCACGTAGGTGGCCACCAGGAACTCCTGCCGGTACGCAAAATCCTTCGGAATGCCAAGGGCCAGGGCCACCGAGATCCCGCCCCGTAGGCCTCCCCAGGTGAGGATACGGATCACCCCGGGCGAGAACTCCCGCCTGCTCTTCAACAGCATCACCGGGATGGAGGTGGCCGCAAAGCGGGCTGCCAGCACCACCACGATCAGGATCGCGCCCACCGCGATGGCCCGTCCGGAGAGATTGAGAACTAAAAGTTCGAGACCGATAAGGAGAAAGAGAACCGCATTGAGAATCTCATCCACCAGTTCCCAGAAAGTGTCTAGGTGCTCGCGGGTTTTCTCGCTCATCGCGAAGCTCCGGCCCTGATTGCCTATCATCAGACCAGCCACCACCATCGCCAGCGGGCCACTGAGGTGCCAATGGGAGGCCAGGCGATAACCCGCCGTTACCAGGGCCAGGGTGATAAGCACCTCGATCTGGTAATTGTCGATCGAACGGAGCATGAAGTAGGCCGCGAAGCCGATCATGAATCCCCACAGCATGCCGCCCCCCGCCTCCACGAGGAAAAGCTTGGCCACATCACCTGCCCCGGTCATTCCATGATCCCCGTGTCCCCCCAGGGCCATTCCGAGCACCGCGAGATAGACCACCACCCCCACCCCGTCGTTGAAGAGCGATTCACCGGTGATTTTGGTCTCGAGAGACTTTGGAGCCCCGGCCGTCTTGAGGATGCTCAGAACCGCCACCGGATCGGTCGGTGAAATGAGCGCCCCGAAAACGAGACACCACAGGAAGGGAACTTCGAAGCCGAAAAGCGGAAAAAGCAGCCAGGTCGCTCCTCCGATCACGAAGGTCGAGAACACCACTCCGAAGCTGGCCATGATGGCAATCAGCCTCTTCTGATCCAACAGGTTGCCGAGATTAACGTGGAGGGCTCCTGCGAAGAGCAGGAAACTCAGCATTCCCTCCATCAGAGTCTTGTT
>DMYM01000071.1 GCA_003483645.1 Verrucomicrobiales bacterium | reverse complement strand
TCGCGGACGGGAACTCCCGAGATGGCGGTGAGTGTGCATTTTCCGAATACCTCGGAGAAGCGCATCAGTTTTGATTTTGACCCCCTGCGATCGACCAATGACTACAGCACGGGAAGCAATCCGAACGGAACCCACTGGATGGTGATTGACTGGGATCACGGCTCAACCGAGGGAGGATCCTCCGGGTCGCCGATCTACGACCAGAACGGGCGCATAGTGGGGCAGTTGTCCGGTGGTGATGCCGCCTGTGGGAATGATGAGGCAGACTGGTACGGTAAATTTTCCAGGGGCTGGGATGGTGGAGGAGCGCCGGGCTCCCGATTGCGGGACTGGCTGGATCCGGATGAGAGCGGTTCGTTGACGCTGGATGGAATCTCGATGGGTCTCTCCCGGGTCATTGTCGCGGATGCTGAGATCTCGGAAGGAGACGCCGGGAGGAAGAATCTGGAATTCACGGTCAGCCTGAGTGAAGCGGTGGACCAGCGGCTCAATTTCACCTATTCGACCGAGAACGATTCAGCTGTCGCTGGTTCCGACTATGTGGCGGCATCCAACGCGGACTTTTTCCTCGCGGCAGGTCAGCTCACGAAGACCTTTGCCATTTCCATCGAGGGGGACACTACCCCGGAGGCCAACGAGCGGTTCCGGGTGGCGCTCTCCCTGCAGGGTGATGCCTCCGTGAATGTGAGTGATGCGCAGGCCTGGGGGACAATCGCCAACGACGATTTCATTGTTCCCATCCTGGTTGGTCCGGCGGTGGTGAACGGAAGGGTGGGGGAAGATGTTGCCGTCAGCGTGGTGGTGGAGAATACTCCCACTGCGTTCTCACTGAGCGGTGCGCCTCCCGGCATGGAGATTGACGGGCAGGGCGTGATCAGCTGGATCCCCTCGGTCCCCGGGGATTTCGAAGTGACCGTGACGATTGCCAATGAGGCCGGGTCAGCAGGGGGCGGGATCAGTTTCACGATTTTGCCGAACTCCCTCGACCAGGCGCTCGATTCGCCGGGTCGGGTTGGATTGAGTTCGGGAGGTGCTGCTCCTTTCCGCCTCGATAGCAGCAGTGACTCGCGGGCGGGAAACAATCGGGCACAGAGCGGAGCCATTGGGGATGACAGCGCGTCCTGGCTGGAGGTGGCGGTGGAAGGCCCCGATTACCTGGGATTCTGGTGGAAGGTCTCCAGTGAGGCGGACTATGATTTTCTCCGTCTCACGGTAGATGGTGACATGCGTCAGGAGATTTCAGGGATCAGGGACTGGGACTACCAGGTGGTCGCCATTCCGCCCGGGGGGCATACCGTGCGCTGGACATACAGCAAGGATGTAGACACGCGGGAGGGGGCAGATCTCGCATGGGTGGATTTCCTGCAACTGGCTTCCCGGAGCATGCCCTTCCTGATGGGGCCTGCGCATGTCCGGCTGAATTCCGGCGGTCCGGTGGAGTATCAGTTCCCGACTTCCAGACCCGGGGCATCCTTTACCCCGGTCCAACTGGGGTCCGGATTGTCATTGAACGCAGCAGGCGAAGTGGTTGGCACTCCCCTTGCCGACGGTGAGCTCAGTTTCACACTGAACATCCAGCAGCATGATGAGCAATTCAGCATTCCCGCCACGGTCGAGGTTTTGCCCGCTTCAGCGGCCGGAGAAGCTGCCTACCCGGCCACCGGACCGAACTGGGGTCTTGCCTGGGAGACGAGCGGATCCGGCACCTGGATCTCACAGTCGGACGAGACAAGTGACGGGCAGGCTGCGGCCGCCGCCCAGGGCGTCCCCCATGATGGACGGGCGTCCCTCAGCACGTGGGTATTCGGTCCGGGGGAGGTAGCATTCTCCTGGCGGGTCTCCTCGGAGAGAGATTATGATTTCCTGTATTACGAAGTGAACGGGCAACAGAGAGAGTCGCTGACTGGAAACAGCGGGTGGCAGGAATACACCGAAGAACTGCCTTATGGATGGCATCAGCTCACCTGGGCCTATGAGAAGGATGGGAGTGATTCCCGCCGCGATGACACCGGCTATCTTGATCAAATTTCCTTCACCGGCTACACGGGGTGGGTGTTACAGGCGGGAATCGGACAGAAGACGGGAGTAACCCTGGACCCGGATGGCGATGGGCAGAATCTGCTCTTCGAGTTTGCCACCGGAGGGAGTGCCACCGACTGGGATGCGATGCCCATTCCCGTCCTCGAGGACGGGCAGCTGACGCTGGAGAGCACCAAACGGGTGGATACGGGCCTGCATTACGACGCCGAAGTGAGTGGAGATCTCGTGGACTGGAACCGATCCGAGCGAAGCATCCTGCGGGACGACGAGCAGGTATTTCGCGTGCGGGATCAGCTGGGAGTGGGAGTGGCGAATGAGCGTTACCTGCGAATGACCGTTCATCCGCAGAAGTAGAACGCGTCGGCCGGGCAGGGGATGGGACGTGAGCCGGGCCGATGAGGCAGGTGTTCTCCACAACCCCGCCGGATGAGGATGTGGTTCTGCGGGATTCCCTCTAGCGGAACTGGAGAGTGCGCGATGGTTGCCGGCCGAAACCGCGGATCTCAAGGTGGGAACGATAGAGCCGGGCGCAGGAGAAGGCATTGTCCTTCATTTCGAGCATTCCATTGAGAGTGAGGTAGTGTAGCCCCCCCTGCAGTTCGTAACCGCCGCTGTGCCGGTGACCATTGAGGTAGGCCTTGCAGCAGGGGAACCTGCTCAGGAGCTCGTGCAGTGCGGAGCGGTTCCAGCTGCAGTGCGCCTCCTCGGGGAGAACCGGGTGATGGCCAAAGACGAGAACCGATTCCCCGGCGGTGGTTGCCTCTTCAAGCTGACCGGCCAGCCAGGTGAGCTGGGCATCGCCAGCCCGGCTGTTCCAGGACTGGGCGTAGGATTTCCCGGTCGCACTCAATCTCTTGAGTTCCGCTTCGGCCTGTGTAGTTCTGGCATCCTTGGTGGGGTAGCGGTAGGTGCTCACCTCGGTGGTATCGAGGAGGAGGAAGCGGAACCCGGCTTGCCGAATCCCATAGTAGGTATCCTTGAGGCCCAGTTCGGCAGGGACCTTTTCCTTGAGTTCCTCGGCCACATCGAAGTCGTGGTTGCCGAGGATGTGATAGAGACGGGATTTGAGTTTTGCGGTGATGGGCTTGAGGTCGGCGAAGCTCTTGAAGTCCCGGTCGATGAAATCCCCCAGGTGAAAGGTGAAGGCCAGTTCGTGCTGGTTGAACTCGCGGACCGCTTCCTCGAGCTTGCGGGGACTCTCGCGATAGAAGCGCGTCCCGGCCCGTTCCGCGTCCGCGTACTGGCAGTCGGCCATGAGTCCGAAGGAGAGTAGAAGTTTCTCCTTCGGGTTGGTTGGGCTCTCGGCGGAACTCATGGCGGTGGCGGCAACGGTCGAGCCGGTGCCGGCAAGGAAGCGGCGTCGCGTGGTCATGAAGGGAGACGATTGGTCTTTTTTGCCCTGCCGTCCATCTGATACGGCCGTGCTGAGGG
>DMYM01000252.1:4056-4238 GCA_003483645.1 Verrucomicrobiales bacterium | reverse complement strand
CTGGGCAGCCGGGTCAAGGGCAACCTCGCTATTGCCAAGTTCACCCACAGCGGCTCGCAGATCATCGACTGGACCCCGGAAGGCAGCATGGCGAAAAGCCGGCACCTTTATCCGAAGTTCATCCGGTTCGTGCAGGACTCCATCAGGGAACTGACTGACAGGGGGCAGCAGGTGGAGATTGC
>DMYM01000252.1:2916-3692 GCA_003483645.1 Verrucomicrobiales bacterium | reverse complement strand
ACATGTCCTTCCATCCCTACCGCAGGGAAGCGGCCGCGCGGGTGCAGGCCATCGTCAACCAGAGCCGGAAGGATCTGGCGCAGCCTGGTTTGAGGTGGTTTGTGAGCCAGCAGCCCCCGACCGATGTGGAAAAACTCAATACCATCGATGTAGTCGGCAACATGGCCGAGGTCGCCGCAGGGGATCCGAACCTCATTCACCTCAGGGCCTTGCATCTTCCGCCCCAGGAAAAAATGCTGGTCATCACCACCGGGGGCATCGTGCAACTGGGCGAAGTGATGGCCAGGGGATACCTTGAGAACCAGTAAGAGCCCACTCTGTTTCAGGTGGGGGCAGGGTTGGATATTTTATCGCATAGAAAGATTGGACAGGATCGCACTATTCAGCTGTCATGCACGCCTCTTGGCACAAGAATGCGCAGAAACCCGTAACGATTTGAAATGAAAGCAGATATCAAGATGCCCCACAAACGGAGGGCCGCTCTTCTTGCAAACCTGCTCATCGCAGGTGCGGCGGCCAGCGTTTCCGACGCAGCGATCATCAGCATTGCACCCGGGAACGTGAGTTCGTCGAGTGAGATTGGAGCGCCTTTCGATCGGATTAATGATCATCTCGTGGACGGCAGCGGACTTGTGGGCGAGGGGCATGATGGCACTCCCGATGGCACGATGTGGTTGTCGGAGGGCACCTGTTGTGGAGGGAGCCAGGACTTTGATCCCTGGGTGCAGTTTGACCTGGGGGAAACCTATTCCATCACCTCCATCCGCGTGTGGAAC
>DMYM01000252.1:1803-2562 GCA_003483645.1 Verrucomicrobiales bacterium | reverse complement strand
CTGACCGAGCGGGGTGTCAATGCATTGACGGTTCAGTACGGGATCACGGATGGGCTGGGATCAGCCGTCCCCGGAATCACCAACTTCGCCCAGGCTCCCGAGCCGGTGACCAACGCGTATTCTGGTGAAGTGTTCGATGGCTTCGCACCGTTCACGGCGCGCTACATCAGGTTCGACATCGACTCCAATCACAACGGCGACAACTTTTTCTACGGACTTTCGGAGGTTCAATTTGAAGGGGCCCTCATTCCCGAGCCCGGCTCGCTGGTGCTCCTGAGTCTTGGAGCCATGAGCCTGTTGTGGCGGAAATGCCGCGGTGGGGAGTAGTGGCGATTGACTGACCGGAGGACGCAGGAATCCGTCCCGCCGCCTCGTGGATAATTCGCGGCAGCCTGACCCCTCGAGCTGGGCTGTCGTAGCTGCGCAATCGGCCCGAGCGAAAAAAGAACGTTTATGAAGACACTCCTGTTTGCCGCCCTCACCGCTACCTTGATGTCAGTCACCGTCCTGCGTGGGGAGATTATCCCAATCCCTGTCGGGAACGTGAGTTCGTCGAGTGAGATTGGGGCGCCTTTCAACCGGATTAATGATCATCTCGTGAACGGCAGCGGGCTCGTGGGCGAGGGCCATGATGGCACTCCCGATGGCACGATGTGGTTGTCGGAGGGCACCTGCTGTGGAGGTGCCCAGGACTTTGATCCCTGGGTGCAGTTCGATCTGGGAGACGTCTACTTGATCACCTCCATCCGCGTGTGGAAC
>DMYM01000252.1:0-1448 GCA_003483645.1 Verrucomicrobiales bacterium | reverse complement strand
CTGACCGAGCGGGGTGTCAATGCAGTGACGATCGAGCATGGGATCACGGAAACGCTGGGATCAACCGTCCCCGGAATCACCAATTTCACCAAGGCTCCCGAGCCGGTGACCAACACGTATCCTGGTGAAGTGTTCGATGGCTTCGCACCGTTCACGGCGCGCTACATCAGGTTCGACATCGACTCCAACCACAACGGAGACAACTTTTTCTACGGGCTTTCGGAGGTCCAATTTGAAGGCGCTGTGGCAGGTGTCAATCTGTCCTCCGATCGGTTCCTGGCCTCGGCTGACCAGGGCACGACGGTGGGGACCCTGACAACGCCGTCCGGTGATGCCGGTGACGCCTTCACCTACACCCTGGTGGCCGGCTCGGGGGATATGGACAACAGCAAGTTCCAGATCGTCGGGGACGAGCTTCAGATTGGCCCCCACGATTTCGGCGGCGTGGCCGATGGCGAAGAGTTTTCAGTCCGGGTGCTGTCCACGGGTGCGCCGTCGGGTGCGGTGGTGGAAGCGGCGCTGACTCTGACCGCGATGGCCGACTCGGACGGAGACGGTCTTCTCGATGTCTGGGAGGAAAGGTGGGCTGGAGCCGGGGATCTGAGTGTTCTCTCGGGACTTGCGGATGCCAATTCCGACGGGGACAGCCTGACCGATCTCGAAGAGTTCAACCTGCGGGATCAGTTTCCCGGCCTGGATCCGACCAGTGCGGACACTGACGGTGACACTCTGGACGATGGGGAGGAGATTGCCGGGGCGGGACTCCGCCCGGCCACCGATCCCACCAATCCCGACAGCGATGGTGACACCTTGAGCGACGGGGTGGAAACAAACACCGGGATCTTTGTGGGGCCGACGGACACGGGATCGGACCCGACCCTGATCGACACCGATGGCGATACCTTCAACGACGATCTCGAGGTTGCCAAGGGGAGCGATCCGAACGATCCCGATTCGACCCTGCCGGTGACGCTGGTGGGCTACTGGCCCTTTGACGGCAATTCAGATCCGCAACCCGACCTGTCGGGCTTCGCCAATGACGCCTCAGTGGTGGCCGGGGCGACCTGGGTCGATGACGTGGACCGCGGTGGGGTGATGGAATTCAGTGGGAACGATCCCTATCTGGAAGCGGCTGACTCCGAGAGCCTGTCAATCACGGGCGACATCACCATTGCCGCGTGGGTCAAGGTGACCGACTACTCCAATTGGCGTGGGATCGTCGGTAAAAGCGCCGGACCGGGTGGCAATCTCCCGGCCTCCTATGATCTTTATCTGGTTCTTAACGACGGGAGGGCCCGACTCTATAGCGGCAGCCCGAGCGGTTTCGGTCAGGTTACCGCAGGCACAGCTCCCGTGAGCGGCGAGTGGCACCATGTCGCGGTCACCAGAATTGGTGACGACGTTTCGTTCTACTACGACGGTCAGCTGGACGGCCAGGGAGTGACCAC
>DMYM01000355.1:5030-5189 GCA_003483645.1 Verrucomicrobiales bacterium | reverse complement strand
GTCGGTGGTGTTGACGTGCTGTCCTCCCGGTCCACTGGATCGAGTAGCCTGGATCTGCAACTCATCCATCTTCAGTTCAATATCGACGTCCTGTGCCTCGGGCATCACCGCTACCGTCACGGTGGAGGTATGAATGCGTCCCTGCGTCTCGGTGGTGGG
>DMYM01000355.1:0-4698 GCA_003483645.1 Verrucomicrobiales bacterium | reverse complement strand
CGCTGGACGCGGTGGACACCGCTTTCATACTTCATGCGCCGGAAGACCTCGTCTCCACTTACCTTGAGCACCACCTCCTTGTAGCCCCCTACTTCGGATGGGCTGCTCTCCAGGTGCTCGCACCTCCAGCCGCAGTTCTCCGCGTAGCGTTCATACATGCGCATGACCTCCCCTGCGAAGAGGGAGGCCTCGTCGCCACCCGCGCCGGCCCGGATTTCCACGAGCGCATTGCGTTCCTCGGTTGGATCCTGAGGGAGGAGGGCATATTGCAGGTTTTCCTTCAACCCGGGGAGGGCCTCTTCAAGGGCCGGAATCTCCTCGGTTGCCATGGCTGCGATTTCGGCGTCTTCGTCTCTCGCCAGTTCGCGGTTCTCCTCCAGGTTCCGGTTCGCGGATTGGTAGGTCTCCCAGAGGTTCATGAGTTTCTGGAGTCCGCGATGCTCCCTCATCACTTCCGCGGCGGCCTTCTGGTCGTTGTAGAAGTCCGGCTGGGAGATGAGTTCCTCCAGTTCCGCCAGGCGTCCCCGGCGCTGTTCGATCAGGCCACCAAATTCCATCTTTTGCTGTGGGCGAGAACCTCTCGACCGGGGGGCGGAGAGTCAAGTGGCTTGCTGTGCTTTCGTGCATTCTGGGTTGAATCTCTCCCGGATTCATCCTATCTAGCGCTGCGGCAGTCAAAAGCCCTGTGGTGTAATTGGTAACACAGCTGATTTTGGTTCAGTCATTCAAGGTTCAAGTCCTTGCGGGGCTGCCACCCTGTCCCGGGGGTGGCTCTCGTGCGGGATTGGAAGCTAGAACGGGATCGGACGGCCCCTGACAGGGAGGTCTTCCACGTCGGCGGGGGGGCCGTCGAAGTGGGTGTCCACGAAGTCGTCCCATATCCCGCGGGTCTTCTGGGAGAGGAGTCCCTGGATTTTCTCCTCGCACTTGCCGCAGAGGCACAGCGGGTAGGGGTCGTAGATCATGTTCCTGCCGAGGAGTACTCCGCCCAGGGAATAGCTCTCCAGCTGGTTGCGCGGGGTCTCGCAGGAGGCACACTTCTCTATCCAGAGTGCGGGTTCGTCACCAAAGGCCAGGAAAATGGAGCGCTCGCGCACGTTCACGTGTTTCTCAAAGAAGTGCGCGAGAGCCTGTCGGGATTCGCTGGAGAACTCCTGCGCCATGTTGGAACGGCAATCGTCGCAGATGGCGTACTCGAAGATGCACTCGCCTCGTCGGTAGCTCTTGGCGACGAGGTAAGGGAGGTCCGAATCGTGATCGAGATCCAGCCCACAACTGATGCAATCCTGAAAGGGGCCGCCGGTTTCGGCGGAGTGGAAATCGGCATAGGGATCAGGTTCCACGCCGGAACTGTGGCCAGAATTCCTGCGCCCGCAACTATTTGCTTTCCCCGGAACCGAAGATTGTGTCCGGCAGTTGATTCAGGGTGCGCACTGAATCGTCCGGGGCTACGCCCGGCCACGTGTAGGAGGTTTGAAGAACCCGGGTCAGGTGAGTCTTGGCGCCAGCGATAGCCTTCTTCATATCAAGGCCACGGGCGAGGAAGCCGGTGATGGCAGCGGAGTAGGCGCAGCCCGTGCCATGGGCGCCGGGAAGATCAATCCTCGAATGGCTGAAGTAGTGGACCTCTTCACGATGGCATAATATGTCGGTGGCCTGGTCGTTCCAGATACTGTGTCCTCCGGTGAGGAGGACGGTGGTGCCCAGCTCCCGGGCAAGTTGCCGGGTCACCCCGAGAGCGGGATGTTCATCAGAGGGAGCGGGCTCCACCCGGCCGACAAGGAGTCTCTCGGCTTCGGGGAGATTGGGCGTCACGAGGGTGGCGATGGGGAGGAGTCGCTCGCAGTAGGCACTGATGACATCCTTCGAGGCAAAGACCGTGCCGGTGGAGGAACCGAGCACGGGATCAACGACCAGGGGTTGCTCCCGTCCCTCCAGTAATTCGGCCACCGCGGTGACATGGGAAGCCGATCCCAGGAGCCCGGTCTTGATGGCGGCCACCGGGTAGCAGTCGAGGAGGATGCTAATCTGCTCCTGGAGAGCCGCGGGGGACAGATGGTAGGTGCCATGCACAACCCGGGGCGTCTCAACCACCACCGCGCTGACCGCAGTCACACCATGGACACCCAAAAGCGAGAAGGTTTTCAGGTCGGCCTGGATCCCGGCCCCGGCACAGCAATCAGATCCGGCAATGGTCAAGGCGACGGGCGGGCCGGACATGGGGCGAGAATAGGGCGGCGTGGCTGGAGCCGCAAGCAACCTTGTCCTTGGCAACCTCCTGCGGCGCACTAGGCTGCAGGGCGGTGGACGCTTCCTTTGAAGAACTGGATGGATTGAGCGTGGTGGTCGACGATGTCATCTACATGCCGAGCCTCGATCACCCGGAAGATCGCCCCCATCCCTTCGTCTACTTCCTCAATATCCGGAATCATTCAGCCGAACGGGTCAGCATTCAGGGCCGCAAGTGGCTGGTCCATGAGGATCAGACCGACGAAGTGATCGTGGTCGAGGGCGACGGAGTGGTGGGGCAGACGCCCAACCTGGGTCCGGGCGAGGAATTTTCCTACAACAGCTATCATGTGGCTCGTGGCAGCGGACACGCCGAGGGGGCCTTCTTCGGATTGACCGAAGAGGGACGGCGGGTCTTCGTGCGCATCCCGCGTTTCAAGATGAAGCTGCCGGAATGGGCGTGACGCCTTCTTCGGTGCCGAGGTGCGTCATGAGCACGTCGTGGGCCTCGCGGGGAAGGGAGTCGCGGACCTGTAATTCGAAGGCGATGCCTACCCGGAACACGGTGGAAGGTAGTTGGGGGAGCACTGAGTCGTAGGAGGCCTTGCCGCGCCCGAGTCGCACCCCTCCGCGGGTGAAGCCCAGTCCCGGGCAGAGACAAAGATCCAATTCATCGGGACCTGCCATGGCGTGTAACCGGGGATCAGGCTCTGGGACGCCAAAGGCACCTGTCCGCAACTCGTTGGGATCTGCCACCCGGTAAAACCGCAGGGTGCGGCCTACCACGAGTGGGTAGGCGAACTGGCAGCTAGCCTGCAGGCCGGCATGAAGGGCCCCAAGGTCGACTTCAGTCTCCAGCGCGGCATACGTGGCGATCGTCCTTACCTCGTGCAACGACGGGATCCAATGGGCCAGCCAGTGGCAGACGCGGTTGCTCCACTCGTGCCGCTCTTCCCTTCCGGAGGCGGTGAGGAGAGTTTGAAGCAGTTCCCGGCAGTGCTGTTTGTGGTGGGAAGGGGTTGGATTTGCCACTTGCGAAGAGATCCTTTCAAACGGATTATATGAACGATCTCAATGTTGAAGCAAGCAATGGTCGTCATGCTTCTTTCGGCGTCCATCGTCTGTGGACAGTCGGAGAAGAGTCCCTCCGCCTTTGCCTACCAGCCGCCCACCGTGCAGAAGGTGATCTTCGACGACAGCGTGATGCTGGCGCAGGAGCGGCATAATTATGCCACCAATCTGGCGACCTATGCGGCCAACCTGGTCTCCACCAAGAAGGCAAGCAAGGAGTCTCTGGAAAGTGCGCGGCGTATCCTGGCGCTGGCCCTTCACCTGGAGCGCCGCAACAAGCAGGCCGTGGTGGTCAATTTTCAACTGCGTGAGGGGGTGATTCCTGAAATCAAGAAGGGCGACTACAACCCACGCACCCTTGCGCGGCTCCTGATGGCCCGGGCCAAACTCCTCCTCAAGAGCAACAACGACAACGAGAGTGAGAGGCTTCTGGCCCGATGCTTCATCGAGCTGGCTGCCCATATCGATCCGCGTAACGAAGATGCGGTATTCGAATATGAGAACCAGCGGATAGATTCCGGGGAATTGGACTGGCGCGTCTTGACCGACGCAGTGAGGGATAAACCGAGTCGGGCGCCCGGTGTGGAAGATCCGCAGGGCTAGTCGGTCTCCTGATCGCTCGAATCCTGATCCAGGTAATGCTTAAGGGTCTCCCTCAGGCTGCTCCGGGCACGAAAGAGCTGACTCTTGACCGCTGAAACCGAAAGGCCCAGCACGTCAGCGATCTCGTCGTAGGGCATGTGCTCGTAACGGCGCAGGACAACTGCCATGCGCTGTTTCTCGGGGAGGGCGGCAATCGCCCTATCAACCGCCTGCTGCAGTTCGGATTGCAGCATCTTCTGGTCAGGGCGGCCATGTCCCTCTTCCGGGAACTGCTGGTGCCAGTCGTCCTCCTGTTCCTCAAGGGATTGCTCACTGCGGCGGAATTTTCTACGTGTTTCGTTGAAGACGAGGTTCCGGGTGATGGTGAAGAGATAGGTGGTGAACTTGGCGGTTGCCCTGTAGCGGGCAGCACTCTTCCAGAGGCGCAGAAAGACCTGTTGTGCAACGTCCTCCGCCTCGCTGGGATTGCCCAGCATCTTGGCCACCGTGCCCACCACCGCATACTGGTGGCGGGTCACGAGTTCCTCGAAGGCCTCATGGTCGCCCCGCGCCACCTTTTCCATGAGCGATACGTCTAAGGCGTCATTGGGATCCCGATCAGAGGAAGAGTCGGTCATAGAGGAAGTCGTTCCGGCGGTGACGGGATACGAAAGCGCGTCCCGTTAGACAACGGTAAGTTTCATATCCAGCATGGGCGGGAGAAATTGGGATACAGTGTCCAAGCCTGTTAGAAATTGTTAGTCCGCCATGGCGGTTTCAAGGTTTCTGCATCGGGGATGCAAGCGGGAAAAATCC
>DMYM01000004.1 GCA_003483645.1 Verrucomicrobiales bacterium | reverse complement strand
GGCAACTACGATGCGGTGGTGGTGAGTACTACCGAGCATACGCACGCCTTTGCCACCCTGCCCGCCCTGCGCGGGAAGAAACATGTTTACTGCGAAAAGCCGATCACCCGCGACGTCTACGAGGCACGTCTGGTCACCGAGACCGCCCGCAAGGCCGGGGTGGCCACCCAGCAGGGAACCCAGATCCATGCCGGGGGCAACTACCGACGCGTGGTGGAGTTGATCCAGGCCGGGGCCATCGGCAAGGTCAGCGAAGTGCACGTCTGGGTCGGGCGGGCCTGGGGATGGCAGAGTCCCGGGGATGCCAAGAAGTATCGCGACATTGTCAATGCCCAGGATCGCCCCAAGGAGGCGCAACCCGTGCCCAAGGACCTCAACTGGGATCTCTGGATTGGTCCGGCTCCAATGCGTCCATACCACTCAGTCTACTTTCCGGGACCGAAGTGGTACCGCTGGTGGGACTTCGGCAACGGCACCATGTCCGACCTGGGCAGCCACTGGAACGACCTGCCCTTCTGGGCGCTGAACCTCGACGCCCCCAGGACCATTGAGGGCGGGGGACCGAAACCGCACCCTGAGATCGCCCCCGCTTCGATGTGGGCACGCTACGAGTACGGCGCGCGGGGCAACCGTGGGCCGCTCACCCTCACCTGGCACCAGGGGGTGGAAAAACCCGAAATCTGGAAAAAGGGTGGCATCCCAAAGTGGGGCAGCGGGGTCCTCTTCATCGGCGATGGTGGCATGCTCCTCTCTGACTACGGCAAGCACGTCCTTCTCCCGGAGAACAAGTTCAAGGACTACAAGCGTCCTGAAAAAACCATTGCGGAATCCATTGGCCATCACCAGGAATGGATCCGGGCCTGCAAGACGGGTGAGCCGACCACCTGCCACTTTGACTACGCCGGTCCGCTCACCGAGGCCAACCATCTCGGCAATGTCGCCTTCCGCGCCGGCAAGAAACTGGAGTGGGACGCCAAGAACATGAAGTTTCCCAATGCCCCGGATGCGGAGAAGTTTCTCAAGCGGGACTACCGCAAAGGTTGGACGCTCTAGGCAGGCTCCCCGCATGGCACAGGGGAAATTGCCGCAAAATCAATGAATACCCCCCGGGGGGCGGGAGTCCAAGCGTCAGTAGGAAACGTTGGAAATACTGCGTTTTCCTGCTTCCGCGATTGATTAACCCCAAGCGAACCGCTAGAATTCCAGCACTATGAAATCATCCTCCTCTCCTCGACCACGACTCCTCGCAGCTGCCCTCGCCGCTGCCTTCGGTCTCTCCAGTTGTGTCACCGAGAATCCCTACACGGGCGAACAACAGATCTCCAAGACAACCGCGGGGGCCCTGGGGGGTGCCGCGGGAGGCGCCCTGCTGGGAGCCGTGATTGGAAACAACGTGGGGGACGGCGATGCCGGGCGGGGGGCCCTGATTGGCGCCGCCTTGGGCGGTATTGCGGGCGGAAGCATTGGCAACTACATGGACCAGCAGGAATCGATGTTGCGACGGGAACTGCGGGCCAGCGGCGTAAGCGTCACACGGCATGGCAACAACATCATCCTGAACATGCCGCACGATATCACCTTCAACACCGGGAGCTCCCGCATCAAGTCGAGCTTCTCCCGCACCCTGGGCTCGGTAGGAACCGTACTCCGCAAGTTCAATCAGACCACTGTCCTGGTGAACGGCCATACCGACTCCGACGGCAGCACCTTCTACAACATGGGGCTCTCACGCGACCGCGCCCGTTCGGTTTCAAATGCCCTGGCCAGCCAGGGAGTGCACCCCTCCCGCCTGGTGGCCCGTGGCTTCGGTGAATCGCAGCCCATCGCCTCGAACAACACTGCAGGCGGAAAAGCCAAGAACCGCCGGGTCGAGATTCATATTGCACCACGCAGCTAGGGTCACTAACCCGGAGCTTTGCCCAGGGGAACAGCACAAGCTGTTCCCCTTTCTTATTGCGGGAAATCCTGACCTACCAATTTCCGGCTACCAGTCAGGCCCCAGTCCCCTCAACCATCAAAAGGGAATATCATCTTCCTCCACCTCCGGTCCTGCATCGGGCCCATCCCCGATTCCGGAAGGAGCGTCTTCGTCACCGTAACCCGGGTCAGGGTTTGCCGCGGCCTCACTCCCGAGCCCCTCCAGCTTCCAGGCGTTCAGATTGACGTAAAAACGTTCCTTGTACTCGTTGCCGCGGATATCGAAGGTGACTTTGACAGGATCGTCTACCTGCATGCCATCGGTGAGTGACGTCTTATCCTTGACGCACTCGAACTTGATCATCTGCGGATAGTTTCCGTCCTCCATCTCCACTACGAACTCACGCTTGGTAAAGCCACTGTTGAAGGTCTGAATGTCGTAAATGACCTTCAGCTTGCCCTCGATCTCGAATGATTTCCCCATTTTTCAACTGCTGTGCTGTTCAGGCGAAGCCTCGGGCCTCGATGCCGTCGTTTCAAGTGCAAGGTTTCAGGTTGCCGATCACTGGAACGGGCATCCACCGAACATCTCTCCGTTCCCGGCTTGCCCGGAAGGACAATTTGTTCACGCTGGGCCCGCCATGAAGTTCGGCTGCATGTTTCTCATCCTCGTTGCCTCCACTGCCATCCTCCTCTCATCCATGGCCCTGGGGGCCAAGCCCGGGGGACCGATCTGGACTGATCCTGCCAAGGCCGCCAGGGAAGATCCGGACTTTTCGATCCAGGGAGAGTATGCCGGTAAAGGGATCGGCGTGCAAATCGCGGCCCTGGGCGGCGGAAATTTTTATGTGAGCAAATTCAAGGGCGGCCTCCCGGGGGCCGGATGGGACAAGTCGGCCCCGGTGGTGGAGCTTACCGGCAAGGAGGGGGCAGAAGTTGCCATCGAGGGCTGCCAGAAGATCCATCGGCAAAGCCCCACCCTTGGGAAGAACCCTCCGGAAGGGGCCGACGTGCTCGTGGGCGAGACCATCGATCCCAAGTTGCTCAAGGGAAAGGGGGAAAAGGGGGTTCTCTCGCCGCCTGCCCAGAGCGTAAAGGAATACGGTGACTTCACCATGCACCTTGAGTTCCGGCTCCCCTATAAACCGAAATCCCCGCTGAGCAGC
>DMYM01000424.1 GCA_003483645.1 Verrucomicrobiales bacterium | reverse complement strand
GCTGGAAAAGCGGGACCAGGGCGATAATTTCTTCTTTGCCCCCGGGGCCGACATGGGCGAGCCTCTGGCATGAGCACCTCTGCCCCTGCTCTCGATCTGAGGGAGGAGATCCTGCGCCTCAAGAACGAGCGCAACGCGGTAATCCTCGCGCATAACTACCAGATCGGCGTCATTCAGGATCTCGCTGACTTCGTGGGAGACTCCCTCGGACTGTCCTACCACGCGCAGGAGACCGATGCGGAAGTAATTGCGTTCTGCGGGGTCCACTTCATGGCCGAAACCGCCAAGATCCTCAATCCGGACAAGACCGTGATCCTGCCCGACCGGGACGCCGGCTGTTCCCTGGAGCAAAGCTGCCCCGCACCTGCCCTCCAGAAGTATCTGGAGGACCACGCCGACCGGAACTACTACGTCATCGCCTACATCAACTGCTCGGCAGGAGTGAAGGCGCTCTCCGACGTGATCTGCACCTCCGGCAACGCCGTCCGCATCGTGGAACAGGCCCCCACCGACCGCCCCATCCTCTTTGTGCCCGATGAAAACCTCGGCGCATGGGTGATGGAGAATTGCGACCGCAAAATGGATCTCTGGAAAGGATCGTGCTACGTCCACGTGGAATTCACCCGCGAATCGATACAGAAGATCAAGGACGACTACCCTGATGCGGTAACAGTGGCCCACCCGGAATGTACCACCGCGGTGCGCCTCCTGGCCGACGAGGTGTGCTCCACCGAAAAGATGGTGACCTTCTGCCAGAACGCGAAAACCAGAAACATCATCGTGGTTACCGAGGGGGGAATGCTGCACCGTCTGCGCAAGGAAGCTCCCGATAAGAATCTTATTGCCGGCCCCACCGACAGCTGTGCCTGCTCCGATTGCAAGTACATGAAGATGAACACCCTTGAGAAACTCCACGCCTGTCTGGAGAATCTGGAACCCCGGATCGAGATCCTGGAAGACATTCGAGACAAGGCCGAAGCAGCAGTGGTGCGCATGCTGGAGCAGTCGAAATAGCAGTCCCTGCGGAGGGGCCAGTCCCTACCGCTCCGTGTTCCGAACAATCCACCCTTTCGCTCGACAGCTCCCCAAGGCACCCCTATCGTCCCCACCCCCCATTCCATCAAAGACCATGAAAATCACCATCATTGCCGCATTCCTGGGCGCTGGCCTTCTTTTCACTGGAGCGCTCTCAGCCCAGGATTCTCCCACCCAGCCCGGCAAGAAGGCTGAAGCCGCCAAGGAGGCCCCCAAGGATCAACCCAACCCTGCTCCGGCCGGCCCCACCAATCCGGCAAAACCGGAAGAACCCAAGATCACGATGGACTCCAAGGAGATCCGCACCAAGACCTCCTACGGGTTCGGTTACCGCAACGGCCGCAACTTCACCAACCAGACCGGTCGTTTCGGACTCCAGATGGAGGACATCGACCGCGAGCAATTCCTCAAGGGACTCTTTGACGCCCTCGAACTCAAGGATTCCAAGATCGACCAGGAAAAGATCAACGAGGCTCTCAACCAGTTGAGCCTCGTCATCAGGGAGCGTGAAAAGCAAATCGCGGCAGAGAACAAGGTGACTGGAGAAAAATTCCTCGCCGAAAACAAGAAACGCGAGGGGATCATCACCTCCAAGAGCGGCTTGCAGTACGAGATCCTCAAGAAGGGCGAAGGCGAGGTCTACCCCGCACCCCCTCCAGGGCAGCGTCCCACCAAGCAATTCATGACCATCTATCGCGGCACCCTCATCGACGGAACGGAATTCGATTCTTCCAAAGGCAAGCCCGCTCCCATGTCCCTCAACGTGATCGCGGGCTACAGGGAAGCCCTCACCCAGATGCCGGTGGGATCGAAGTGGAAGCTCTTCATCCCGGCCGAACTCGCCTACAAGGAGAACCGCCGCAGCGCCAACCTTGGTCCCAACAGTACGCTCATCTTCGAACTCGAGTTGGCTGAGTTGAAGGACCTCCCCAAGCCGCCCTCGCGTCCGCTTGCCCGTCCCACGCCCTCCGGTCGCTCGGTCTCGCCTCCTGTCCGTGTCCCGGGACGTCCCGGCGCCAAGGCGGTGTCCCCGCCTGTGCGGGTTCCCGTCAATCCTGGAACGGGCAAGTCTCCTGCTCCATCCACTGGGAAGCCCAGGGCCCGTGCCGTCTCTCCGCCGGTGCGCATTCCAACCGCCCCGGCCAAGCAACCCGATCCTCCCAAACCTCCTGTCCCGGTAAAACCCGGTAAGGCCCTTCCCAAGCCCAAGTAGATCGCCGGGGGGCATGTCCTTCAGGCGTCAACTGGACAATTGATCTGTCAGGCGCTGCAACCGGCAACGGCTGTTTCCCTTCCAGTGACCGGGAGATTTACACCCTGTCCATCCAGGATGGACGCTTCTGGCGGACGAGTCGTCGGTCCTCACTGAGACCGGCAGGCATGCCCCGTTACCCATTCCGTATCGCATCTCTCCCCCCTGGTCATATACTCACAACACCTCATGTCTGTCAGATCATCGCTCCTGCTGCCCATGATGGCATTGGCCTGCCTTGAGCTCTCCGGTTGTGCTTCCCGCTCTCCTGCAAGGACTCCGCCTCGCTGCCCGGCGTCCTGCGCCATTACCCAGCCGACCCTCGAAGAGTCGACCTTTACCTCGTTCGACGGTGACCGGTTCCCCTACTGCAAGTGGCTCCCCCGCGACGGTCGTCCACCCTCTCTGGTGGTGGTGGGGTTCCATGGGATCGCGGGTGCCTCCACCGACCTGAGTGTTCTCGGCAAGCACCTGCAGGAGCACTACTCCCTGGCCGCGGTCTATGCTCCCGACCTGCGCGGGCAGGGCAATGACCCGACCACCTCGCGCAAGGGAGACATTCACGACCGGCGGGACTGGTTCAACGACTTCAACACCTTCACTCGCCTCGTCCGTCGACAACACCCCGGGGCACGCATCGTATGGTGTGGAGAGAGCATGGGGGCTCTCATCGCACTCCATGCGGCGGCAACCTGCTCTTCGAAGAAACAATCACCCTGCGATGCCCTGATCCTCTCCTCTCCCATCACCCGCATTCATGACGACTTCCCACAGTGGAAGCGAACGGTCCTGCACTGGGGAGCACGTCTCTTTCCCCGGTGGAGGATCTCCCTGGAAACCCTGTCGGGAGAGAATGAAGTGCGTGTCATCAGGGACGTGGTTCACCAGGAGCAGGTCCAGACCAATCCCTACCATGTCTCCGCCTTCACCATGCGCCTCCTTTACACTCTGGGCACCATGATTGAAACCTCGACGGAACAAGCCACCCGGATCGATTTGCCCGTCCTCCTCCTGCACAGCGGACATGACATTTTCTCCCGTCCTGACGATGTGAAAACCTTCGCCGGCCGGTTTCCACCGGGTGCACGGGTAAAGCGTCACTTCTATCCGGAGAGCTATCACCTGCTCTTTTATGATCATCAGCGGGGACGGGTTCTTGCCGATATCACGCGCTGGCTCCGTTACCTCAACAGGTCCTGAGCAATTCAAGATTCAGGTTGCAATAGAGATGGGATTCTGGGCAGCTTCTCTGCTCTCTTTCGCCATGAATAACAAGATCAGACTCGCAATCGCCGGGGCAGGGTTGCTCTTCATGCTCTGTGCCTGCACCACCGGTAGCAGGAATACCGGAGAGTGGGAATTCCCCCTGGTCGAGGCCGGACAGAACTCCGTGGCAAACAAGAAGGTTCACCATTCCTCCATCCCCCAAAAAGATCCCTTCCGCTCGCCCAACGTCACCACATCCCTTCCCGGATCCGGACCCGCTCCCACACCCGAGCCCAGGCCCGCTCCCGAACCCACTTCCGCTCCCGAGCCCGCACCGGACAACTAACTGCAGGATCACGAAAAATGCCCTAGCGGACAATGAAGAGATTGAGTTGTGGGCGACAGTAGCCCATGTCCCAGTATCTTCCCCTGTTTCCAGTCTGGAGATGCCCCCCCGGTCCACCGCGGTAAACCCGCGGTAAACAACCGATACCGTAAGGATGAGAACGGGGGAACTGACAACCCCTGCGCAAATAACGGTGGACAGGTCCGGAGGTGAAGCGCCCCCTTGAGCTGCGCCCGCGCTCACGGATGACCCAGGCCGGCTCCCAGGCCGGGGATTGGACTCTCCGGGCGGCGGCTCCTGTCAGAGTCCGCTTCACCGTCTTGACGACCTTTCCTGCCGCGCTATACCATGTCTCCTCTTCGACGATTTCGGCAGCAGCGAAGGAGGCCGAAACGAGAGCGGATACGCAAATGGCAAGGTTCGCTTTCATGGTCATTATGACAAATTGCAGCACATTGTATTCGTTCGATTCCCCTCTGGCAACCTGAAGTGCACGAACGAATGCCCGAGAACACAAAAGCCCCTAAACACTTCAGGCCGGAACCTTTTGCCTACCATGAGGTCATCGAACTTGAAATCGATTCCCTTTCCAACCTGGGAATGGGCCTGGGACGAATCGACAGAACGGTCCCACCAGGCTCGCAGAGCGAGAGGGGCTGGGTAGTCTTCGTCCCGTTCTGCCTGCCCGGCGAACGGGTGCGGGCCCGCATCTGGAAGAACGAAGCCAGTTGTTCGCATGCTGACCTGCTGGAGATACTTGCTCCCAGTCCCAGTCGTCAGGAGCCACGCTGTCCTCTCTTCACCACCTGCGGCGGCTGCCAGTACCAGCACCTCGACTACCGGGAACAGCTTCGCTGGAAGCGCCGGCAGGTTGGCGAACTCCTGCAGCACATGGCAGGGATCGATCACCCGATTGAAGAACCCGTTCCCTCTCCCGAGCCGTGGCACTACCGTTCCAAGATCACGCCTCACTTCCAGAAGCCGCGCCCTGACCGGGATCTCAACATCGGTTTTCTGGCGGCGGGATCACGTAACAGGGTCGTCGACGTGCCACGCTGTTCCATCGCAATGCCGGAACTCAACGAGGCCCTGCCAGTCGAGCGTACCCGCATTCACCAGACTGCCGCCCAGGGGAAGTTCAGGAAAGGAGCGACCTTGCTCCTCCGCGCAACCGCCGGGGGCGTTCATACCAATCCGCGCGAAGTGGTGGAAGAACGGGTGGGTGAGCTCAACTTTCGCTTCCTGGCAGGCGATTTTTTCCAGAACAACCCCTTTATTCTTCCCGCCTTTGTCGACTATGTGGCGAAGGAAGCCGCGATCGACAGCCGCTTTCTGGTGGACGCCTACTGTGGTTCCGGTCTCTTCGCCCTCTCCCTCGCCCGGCACTTCGAGGCGGTGACCGGGGTGGAGGTCTCCGAATCTTCGGCCGACTGGGCCCGCCAGAATGCGAACCAAAACGAGCTGCACAATGTCACTATCCTGACCGCTTCCGCCGAACACATCTTCGAGCAGATCGCATTCCCCGCTGCAGAAACCTCGGTTGTGATTGATCCTCCGCGCAAGGGCTGTGGCCAGGAGTTCCTGGAGCAACTCTTCGCTTACGCCCCGCACCGGGTAATCTACGTCTCCTGCAATCCCGCCACCCAGATCCGCGACCTGAAGGAGTTCAACGCCCGGGGATACGCCCTGCGCACAGTCCAGCCTTTCGACCTCTTCCCTCAAACAAGGCACCTTGAATGTGTGGCGACCCTGGAGCGGACTGACACCTGATCACCGGGCTCTGGCCACCTTGAGCACAAACCTGTTCATCTCCTCCTCTCGCTCCGCAATCTGCCGCGCGAGGCACAACTGCGTCCGGGCACGGTCAAGATTCTGGTTCTCCCGGTGGACACGGAAGTAGCGGTCGCCATTGAGGTGGTCGGTCAGAAAGCGCATCCCGAGTTCGATTGAGATGAGTCGACCCGCAAAGGCCATTTGTGCGATCTCAGCCTCGTTGAGAACTTCCCCCGCCGCGGCGAGGTAGCCTTCCACAAGGGACTCGAACACCCTGATGCTCATCTCCACCTTCCCGAGATCACGTTCATCTTCCGCGGCCGGGTTTGTAGCGGTGCGAACCAGGTCACCAAAGTCATAGAGACTGAGCCCCGGCATGACCGTGTCGAGATCGATCACGCAAACCGCTTCGTCCGTCTCCATATCGAAGAGAACGTTGTTGATCTTAGTGTCGTTGTGGGTGATGCGCAGGGGAAGGTCTCCCTCCTTCCTGAGCCTGAGGAGCCGGTCGATCACATCCTCGTTCCGGCGCACGAACTCCAGTTCCATCTGCACCTCGCCCACCCGTCCGCAGGAGTCCCGTTCCACCGCCTCCATGAGGGTCTGGTATCGCCGTCGCGTGTTGTGAAAATCGGGGATGGTCTCCACAATCTCGTCCGGCGGCAGATCGCTGACCAGATCCTGGAAGGCACCAAAGGCATGCCCGGCCTCGAAGGCCTGTCGGGTGTTCCCCACCACATCGTGGGTCCGGCAACCCTCGAAGTAGTTGTAACAGCGCCAGATTCCGCCTCCCTCGCCGTAACCATAAAAGCGTCCGGTCTTGTGCGGGTAGAGGTTCAGAGTCTGTCCCCCGAGGTCCCGCTTCCTGCGCAACACCTTCCAGTTGATGTGGGAAGTCACACACTCCACGTTGCGCATCACGGCCAGGGGATTCTTGAAGACCTCCTCGTTGATGCGCTGCAGGATGTAGCGCCGACACTCGCCGTTCTCCAGTTCGTAGGTCACGAGGTAGGTCGCGTTGATGTGGCCGCTCTTCACCTCTTCCGCCAGCACATACTGGCCCTCGATCGCGAACTGGTCGGCAATGCCGCGCACGAGGGCGGCAGTTTCCTGCAGGAGCTGTTGGTCGGATGTTTGGTTAGGCATGAAGACCGGAACGGTGTCCCAGATCCCTTACAGAATGAAGAGCCTAACTCAACTCTTGAATCACGAGGAGAGAACCTTTTAATCGCACCGTCGTGCCCCTCAACCCCAACACGCCCTTTCACTCCGCAGACCTGCCGGAAGACATGTCCGTGCTCAGGAGAGCCCTTGAGACAACCCTCGCCGGAATCCCCGGCGTGAACAAAGCGGGGACGGAGCAACGCATCCTCAACCTGGCCTGCGGCCGGGCTGACGAGACCGGCGTGCTGGCTGATGTCTTCGGCAGGGATGCAGAGCGCCTGGAAATCGTGGGGGCCGATATCCGCTCGGCGGAGATCGAGGAAGCCAACCTGCGCTGGGGGACTGTGAAGGACAGCGACATGCAGACGCGATTCCATGTGGAAGATGGCAAGCGCTTCCTCGCAACCATGTCATCCAGCGAGCGCTTTGATCTCACTTTCATGCGCCACCAGAATTTCTGGAACGACCCCGTCCTCTGGGGGCGCATGTTCGAGGGTGCACTTCGTCAGCTCAGCGATGACGGCCTCTTTGTCATCACATCCTACTTCGATATGGAGCACGAGCTGGCCTGCCGGAAACTCACCGACCTGAGTGCGGTCAAGGTCGCTGACCACCGCAATACCCGCTCCCGGGAGCTTTCAGAGGCCCCGGGCAAATCGATCGACCGGCACATCGCGATTTTCCGGCGCCCCCCACCGTCGACCCCGGGACCATGAACCCCGGAGCGGGCTAGAGACCACGTTCTCTGATGGCGGCCCCGCACCACCCCGCCCAGAACAGACAAGCCGGCAAAGCGACCAAACCCACAAGGCCACTTTGCCGGCTTCTGAAAATCCGGCGATCTCCGTATGTCCGTGATCGAGCCTAGTTGTGCTCGGCGACTCGTTGTGCAAACTGCTCGTTTTCTTCTTCCGAGCAACAGCGCACTCCCTTGCCGACCTGCTTGAGCAAAGCGATCAGATAGGCATTCAAAAAATATTCCTTGAGCAGCAGTTCGCGGCTTTCTCCTTCGATGGTTTTCTGGCGAATTTTCATCCTAATCAAAATGGTGTGGTGTTAATTGTTCGACGGGGAACAGCGTTCCTTATTCAAAACTCCTGACATTAATTACCCTCACTCAAATGAGCGCCTGCGCAATGCAATCTTGTCTCTCAATACGGTTACCATAACTGCTTTGCGTTATGACAAGGAAGCAGCGACCAGCCCCTGCAGACTGGTCACAACCGGCAGGTCGGCAGATCCCCTATACGGAGTCGATTTCGCCCACCACGATCCTCATGCCGTCTTGTTCAAGGACCCTCACTTTCGCACCTTTGCTGATGAACGCCCCGTCCGCCACCACGTCGAATTCCTCTCCCGACAAAACCGCCTTACCGGACGGACGCAGGTCCGTGAGAGCCTCACCGGTCCAGCCCACCCGCTTCCCGGATCCGGCCACCGCGGCCTCATCGTCAAGGGAGGCTCCACCAGCCAGTTCCTGCTTCGCGATGAGAGCACGAAAGATGGGTGTATCGGGCAGGAAGCGCATGAGCAGGAGAACCAGGATGCAGCCGCCCAGAAGACCTGCCCCAAGGGTGAGAGCCGGCCCACGCAGCAGATCCAGGAGGTCCCCCGAGAAATCGCCCACCTTCCAGTCGCTCCAGTCAATCTTGTCCACCGTTCCGAGAAGGAGTGCCCCGAGCATACACAGCACTCCCAGGATTCCCGTCACCCCCGTTCCCGGGATGAGGAAGAGTTCCACCGCCACCAGGATCACTCCCAGGAAGAAGAGCACCACCAGTTCGTAGTTCGCCAGGTTGCCCGCCATGTAATTCCCAAAGAAGAACATTCCGAAGGCAAGAAGAGAGATCGCCCCGCCTACCCCGAATCCCGGAGCCTTCAGTTCAGCGTAGGCGGCCGCCATGCCGACCAGGATGAGGAGGAACGACCATTTCGACACCCACCAGGCGAAGTTCTCAAAGGCCGTGGCTTCAGCCCGCACGATAGGAACGCCTTCCATTCCCTCCAGTTCCGCAATTTCCTCGATGCTGCCTACCACCGCCTTGGCCAGCAGAGTCTTGCCATCCCGCAGAGAAGTCGCCTCGCTGGCGGTGAGAGTAAGCAGTTCTCCGGCCCTGACCACCACCGCTCCAAAGACCCGGTCCCGGTCCTCCGGAATCATCATGGCCCGGATCAGCTCGGGATCGTAACCTTTCTTCTCCGCCACGCTGCGAATCTGTGCCTCGAAGGCGCTATGGAGCTTCTTGCGCATCATGTCCCCAATCTCCGCTCCGCTGCCACTCACGATGCCCGCAGCGCCGATTGTGCCCTCCGGACTCATGTAGATTCCATCCGTCGCCACAGACATGAGGGCCCCTGCGCTCAGGGCGTTTTCATTCACAAAAGCGTAGCAGGGAATCTTCAGGCGCGTGATTTCCGACATGATCTCCTTGGTCTCGTAGGCATAACCCCCGGGAGTATCGAGATCGAAGAGAACTGCCCGCGCCTTCTCGTCTTCCGCCCGTCGCAGCATGCGTCGCCAGAACCTGAAGCTCTGCTTGTTGATCAAATCTTCCCGTCCCACCTTCAACACCACCAGCTTGCCCTCGAAGGTCTCCTCCTTCAGCTTGCCGAGCAGGTCGTTCTGGCTCTTCTCTTCCATGGCCTCCTCCCCCGGAGCCTCCGCCAGCTCGGCAAGGGCGGGCGTATTCACGGCGGCGGCGGGTTGGGGCGCTCCCTTTACCACTGCCGCCCCGGACAGCCCCGCCTCCCCGAGCAGTTCCGCCATGTCCCTGACCTGTCCCGCAGCGAGAAGGGCTTTTCCTTCCACCTGCGAAACAGCCTCCTGCGCCGTCAGGGTCAGGATCGTCCCCTTGGGAACGACAAGATCACCAAAGCGGCGCTGCTGTTCAGACGCCTCCAGCATAGCCTGGATCAGGGCCATGGCATGTCCCTGTTTGCCGGCCACCGTACGGATCTTGGCAAGCATCAGGCTATCACGCTGCTGCCGTTCCGCCTCGTCTCCCCCGTCTTCGTCCGCCAACAAGCCCGCTCCCCCGATCAGAGACTCCGGAGTCATGTAGATCGTCCGAGTGGCCAGAGCGAGAAGCGCTCCCGCTCCGAGGGCCTTCCCCTCGATCAGCGCATAGCTCGGCACCGAGAGGCTCGCCACCTGTCCCATCAGTTTTTCCGTCTCGGGCAGATAGCCCTCCCGAGCGTCGATCCGGAAGACCACCGCCCGGGCCTTTTCCTTCTCCACCCGGCCCAAGGTGGTCGCCCACACCTCAAACCGGCGGAGATCCATCAGACTCTTCCCGCCCACTTCAATCTCAACCACCTTGCCTTCGTAGCTCTCCTCAGCGCCAGCCTCTACCGGGCTGGCTTCCGGGTTGGAAGCCTCAATCGGTGGATTCACCTGGGCGAACCCCACGGCGATCACGCCCAATAAGGCAAACACTCCAAGAATCACGTGTTTCATGCACTCCCTATAGACCAGATTTTCATGCCCTTGGCGAGAAAATCACATCTCTTCACATTCATCTCCGCCCAGATGAATTGGCAAGCGCCCCGGGTCCGCTAGGATGACGTGCCGATGCCCCGCATCCCAGATGAAATCGTCCAACAGGTCCTCGGCGCGACCGACATCGTGGACCTCATTTCGTCCTACGGGCTGGATCTCAAGCGGGCGGGCTCCGACTTCAAAACCCACTGTCCCTTTCACAACGAAAAGACTCCCTCCTTTAATGTCAGCCCCGGCCGACAGTCCTATCGCTGCTTTGGCTGCGGCGAGGGCGGGAATGCGGTGGGATTCGTGATGGCCTACGAAAACCTCCCCTTCCCGGAGGCTCTTCA
>DMYM01000165.1:564-3415 GCA_003483645.1 Verrucomicrobiales bacterium | reverse complement strand
CCCGCTGCCGCAAATCCGGCTTCGTCTCCTCCCCGCCACAGTCCATCCAGGCTACGAACCGGCACAAGGGCCCTGCCTTCCGCATTGGAGGCCACGTAGGTGATTTCCCCGGCAGAACCGGGAGCATAGAGAAGCACAGTGGCAGTCGTGGTGTCCGCTCCCGCGGTGATCTCCTCCGTGACACTCTGGAAGTTGCGCAACGTGGCGGAGGCTTCAATGACATATCTCTTGCCGGCCACGCTTTGAAAAACCACCTCACTGGCGCCGGTCACCTCCCGCGTGACCCGCAGGATTCGGAGCACCGAGGCGGGATCGTTGGGATCGGTAGCCGCTGTCCATTCCTCCCCGTTACCGCTCAGGTCACCATCCGGATCATCGCCTGGCCCGGCAGAAAGGTCGCCAAAATTAGTCCGTTCCCAGTCGTCCGGCAGCCCATCACCATCGCTGTCAGTGGCCACCCACGAGATCTCGTCGAGATATCCCACATCGTCGTGATTGGACAGCGAACCATCCTTCTCGTAGGACCAGCTCAGTCGACGCGTCCCTTCCGGCACCTCATACGATACCATCCGCCAGCCTGTCTCTCCGCTGATTTCCTCCACCGGAACGCCGTCCACCTGGAAGACCAGTTGATCGTAGTCCTCCTCCGAGGACACCTTCCACCAGAACTGCAGGTCACCGGGGCCCTCCACCGTGATCTCCACCCAGGAGCGTTCATCATCACTGATCGCTCCACTCTGGAAGGCCTGACCGTCCTCCCGGCTCTCCTGTTCCTGTACGAACCAGGGCGTCTCCGAGGTCGAGAAGACTAAATCGCTGTTGTTGATCGCGGATGCGAAATCGGGAGGTGGTGGTGCCGGTTCCACCGTGATGGTGAGCGTCTCACTTGTCACCCCGGCCGGATTACTGACCTTAATCTCCACCGTCTCCACGCCCTCTGCCACCGGCGTCCAGGTCAACACCCCGCTCTCAGCATCGACTGTCATCCCCGGGGGGCCATCCCCGATGGCAAAGGAAAGACTCAGGTTGCTCGTCGCCACCCGGTAACGCAACGGTTTATCAACAATCATACTGGTCACAAGTGGGCTTACGATGAGAGGCTGACTGAAGTCGCCGTTCTCCCACGTACCGCCCTCCGTGAACTGGAGGAACTGGTCCACCGCCGGTGCGGGGATCTCTTCCCTGATCCCTGAAGGCCATCTCACGATCAGCTTTCTTATCTCGGTGGCGCTGCCCAGTCCGAAGATCTTCGTGAGCGAGTTCTGGATCCCATAACCTTCCCCCGCCCGCACTTCGCGCAACTGCACTCCCCAGCTTCCATGTAACTCAAGCCGGGCGCCGATCCCATTTGCATTGGAGAGTCGTCCGCGGAGCTGGACACCAAGGAAATGATTGGCATTCCCGTCGTTGATAAACACGAGGTCCCGTTGATCATCCGAGGGTTCGTTGTAAAGCGTCCCACGTCCGCCGAAAATATCCACGAACCCGTCGTGGTTGAAATCACCCAGAGCACACGAATGCAGATAAGAGATTGGTGTGTCTCCTTCGGTTTGCAGGACATTGGATACACGGGTGAACGATCTGTCCCCATTGTTACGGTAGAGGCGGTAGGTTGCTTCCGAACCTCCCAGGTTCGAGGTCGTCACCAGGAGATCGACAAACGTATCATTGTCAAAGTCCCGGAAGAGCGCCTGGATTCCGAAGTAATCGATATCTGCCAATCCGGCGCTCGCGCTGATATCCGTGAAGGAACCCGATCCGTCATTCTCGAACAACTTCGACGCCCCCGGACCGTGGTTGAGAACGAAACAATCGAGATCCCCATCATTGTCGATGTCCGCGAAATCCGCACACCACGACTGCTCCCCATCGTCCAATCCGGCAGCCGGACCCTCATCAGAGTAGCTGTTGGAGCCATCGTTGCGGAAGAGGCGATTTATGCGCCGCCGGTCGGTCGGGTCAGTCACTCCGAGCCGGCACTTGGAGAGATACATGTCGCAGTGCCCGTCGTTGTCGTAATCGATCTGGATCGCGGCGTAGTTTCCACTCGAGACCCTGGATGGCAGAGCGTCACCAACCAGCCCCGGTTCCAGCAGGAATCCTCCCGTGCCATCATTGCGATAGCGATGATTGTCGTCATTGTCGTCACAGGCGAAAATGTCGATATTCCCGTCATTGTTGAAATCCGCAAAGATGGAACCCTGCACGAAGATGTCGCGATCGGGCAATCCTGCCAGGGCATAGGACGCTCCGTCCGCATCAGCCTTCAGCAGAAAGGCCCCTCCCGAGGAAGGCCCAAGAAAGAGATCGTTGAATCCATTGCGATCAACGTCCGCCGCGCACACCGCCCAGATCGAACCGCGGGGAACCTCTCCGTAAACGTAGGACGAAAATGGCTCGCCGGGCCCTTCCTGGTAGTCAATCAGGAGTCGATCGGTTTCATGGAGGCGGATCAGGTCGTCCCGGCCATCGCCATTCATATCAACCACCGCCATGGGCGCTCCACTGAGGGACACCTCACCCAGCAGGTCCGTTTGCTCGGTGAAACTGAATTGTGCCTCAACCGGGGTGGCAGAAGCGAGCACCAGGGGGGCGCCAATAACTAACAGACGATTCACGGGGATCACCTCCAGCATCGAGAAATCAGGCCCGGAGTCAATCACCGGAGCAGAGGCAAATCTTGCCGCATTCCTGTTCTCATGCTGGAATGGAAAGAATGTTACGCCTCCTGGTCGTCTTCTTCATCCTCCTCCCGGGTTACCTCCCGGTCTCGTCTGCCGGCGCCGCCCCGCAGAAGAATGTTCTCTTCCTCGCCCTCGACGATCTCAACGACTGGGTCGGCTGTCTCGGC
>DMYM01000165.1:0-268 GCA_003483645.1 Verrucomicrobiales bacterium | reverse complement strand
CGACGATCTCAACGACTGGGTCGGATTCCTTGGTGGATACCCCGGCAGGGTGCACACCCCCAATCTCGATCGCCTGGCTGCCCGCGGCACCGCTTTCACCAATGCCCATTGCACCGCTCCGGTGTGCTGTCCCAGCCGGACCTCCGTGATGAGCGGACTGCTCCCCACCTCCACCGGCATCTACAACAATCAGCACTGGTGGAAACCCAACCTCCCGGAGCTCCGCACCATCCCTGTCCACTTCCGCGAAAACGGCTACCACTCCGTG
>DMYM01000241.1 GCA_003483645.1 Verrucomicrobiales bacterium | reverse complement strand
AGCCTGCCCCATGCGCGGATTCTCCCTCTCCCTGCTCTCCCTGGCCTGCACCTTCTTCCCAGCCCTTGGTCAGGACGCCCCCGAACCGGACAAAGCCCCGCCCGGCAAGAGGGTGGAAGAGCCCTCCCAGCCCGAGGAGGTGGAAACGACTCCGGTCAAGGCCGCGCAATCCGTGGAGGAATTGGCCAGGCTGGCACGTCGTTCTGCGGTGGTCATCCGCCACGGTGGACGGACCGGAGGAGAGGGCGGCACGGGAAGCGGTTTCGTGATCTCCCGGGAGGGCCTCATCGCCACCTGTGCACACGTGATCGGAGAGTCACGTCCGCTCACCGTACATTTCGACGACGGCTCCGACTACAAGGTGACCAGCATTCATGCCTGGGATGCCAAGCTCGACCTCGCGGTCCTGCAGATCGACTCCGGGGACAGGACGTTCGAACCGATCAGACTGGCGGAAGCCAATTCCATCACCCAGGGTGCCGAGGTGGTGGCCATGGGTGCGCCACACGGCCTCGAATTCAGCGTGGTGAGGGGCGTGCTCTCCGCCCTGCGGGAGTTCGATGGACGCTCTCTCCTCCAGGTTGCCATTCCGGTGGAACCCGGCAACAGCGGCGGCCCCCTCCTCGATCGTGAGGGGCGGGTGCACGGCCTGCTCACTATGAAGTCGGCAATCACCGACAACCTTGGCTTCGCTGTTCCGGTGAGCGCCCTTCATCGTCTCCTGGAAAAACCCAACACCGTCCGCATGGAGAAGTGGCTCACCATCGGCAAGCTCGACCCCAAGCGCTGGAAAACTCTCATGGGATCAAACTGGAAGCAGAGGGCCGGCCGCATTATCGTTGATAATCCGGGTGACAGCTTCGGTGGGCGCAGCCTCTGTCTTTTACAGCGGGAAGGGCCCGAACTCCCCTACGAGGTGGCTGTCGAGATCATCCTCGACGATGAGTCCGGGGCCGCCGGCCTCGCCTTCGAATCGGATGGCGGAAACCGGCACTACGGATTCTATCCCAGCAGCGGCAGCCTCCGTCTCACGCGTTTCGACGGTCCTGATGTCTTCACCTGGAACATCCTCCGGCAACTCCAGAGCGACGCCTATCACCCGGGTGAGTGGAACCGCCTGCGCGTACGCGTGGAAGAGAAGAAGATCACCTGCTTCGTCAATGGCGAGAAGGTGATCGAACTGGAAGATGATGCTCTCCGTGCCGGGCAGGTGGGACTGGCCAAGTTCCGTCAGACCGTAGCGACCTTCCGCAACTTCCGACTCGGACCCAATCTCGCGGAGGAGGCCACGCCACCTGAACTCCTCACCAGGCTCGAGAAGCACATTGCCCGGCTCAAGAGAAACCCGGAAAACGAAAAAGCTCTCGAACACCTGAGCCAGACACCCGACCTCGCCCGCCCCCTTCTCAGGCGCGAAGTGGAGGCTCTGCGGGCACAGGCCGATGCCCTGGAGGAACAATCGCGTGCCATCCATCGCCGTGCGATCGCGGATCAGATTTCCAGAACCCTTGCGGAGGACGGGGACGACCGCACCTTTCGGGCGGGCCTCCTTATCGCCCGCCTCGACAACACTGAAATCCGGGTGAACGACTACCTTGAGGAAGTCGAGCGCATGGCATCCGAAATCGGGGACGGCATCCCCGAGAAGGCTGGAACCGCCCAGAGGGTTGAAGCGGTGCGCAACTATCTGTTCAAGGACAACGGATTCCACGGCAGCCGAAGCGATTACTACAACCGCTCCAACAGCTACCTGAATGAAGTGATCGACGATCGTGAGGGTATTCCCCTCACCCTCTCCCTTCTCTTTGTGGAACTGGCACGCCGGGTGGGTGCGGAAATCCACGGTCTCGGCCTGCCCGGCCATTTCGCGGCCTGTTACGAAGCAGATGGAAAACGCATCATCATTGACCCCTTCGAGGGCGGCGTGACCATGAGCACGGAGGACGCCGACGCCCTCCTCTTCAACGCCGGAATTGGCGGCAACGCTGCCGAGATGGAAGTGGCCAAGCCCAAAGAGATTGTAACCCGCATACTTCGCAACCTGCAGGCTATCGCAATCGAGGAGAAGGAGCTCCCCGACGCCCTGACCTATGTTGGTATCATCCTAGACCTCAATCCCGGTTCATCCCAGGATCGCCTGAACCGTGCCCTCCTCAATCTGCAGGTCGGCAACACCGAGCGGGCCAAGCCAGATCTCCAGTGGATCCTTGACAACGAACCGGAGGGCATCCACCTGGGAAGGATCAGGGATCTGTTCGACCGCCTGTAGAGACCGCCCCGGCACGACTCCAATCCCTGCACCTTCATCCCTGCAGGCCATCCAGGCCCTCATTCGCGAACTTTCCATTTCGCCTCCTTTCCTCCACACTGGCCCCGTGGCAACCGAAGTGCCCCCTGATCCCGTCCCCGAGATCCTCAATCCGGATCAACTCGTGGGACTTCCCGCGGGCGAACGACTGCTTCTCTACAAGGATTACATGGCGGAGGAGAATGCCCGCCTCCGCAAGCTACACGACGAGGGAGGCGGCGGGTGCGAGGTCGCTTCTCTTCGCTCCGCCGTAGTCGACGGACTCCTCAGCTCCCTGTTTCACACCGCGGTTCTCGGGACCGCCGCGCCCGGTCACGTCACTCTCGTCGCTAACGGCGGTTACGGGCGCGGCCTGCTCAATCCCGGTTCCGATATCGACCTCCTCTTCCTCCTCCCACGGGCTTCCCATAGTATCAACAAGCGCCTGAAGGAACTGATCGGAGACGTGCTCTATCCCCTCTTCGATCTCGGATTCAAGGTCGGCCACGCCTCCCGCTCCATTCCCGAATGCATCTCGAAAGCCAAACGCGATCCCATTACCCGGACTTCGCTCTTTGATCATCGTCAACTCTGCGGAGACAAGATCCTCTACGAGAAGTTCACTCGCCGCTTCCGTCAGGACTGCATCCTCAGGGACCAGGTCCGCTTCTTTGAAGAACGCCGCTCCGATATCGAAAAGCGCTACCTTAGATTCTCGTCCACGGTCTTCCTCCAGGAACCGAATCTGAAGGAAAGCCCCGGTGGCATGCGCGACTTCCACAATCTGCTGTGGATCTCCGACGCGCTTTTCGGTACCCGTGACCTCGAGGAACTGCGCGCGCGCGGCACCCTCACTGCCAACGCCTGCAACGAACTGCGCGAGGGTTTCGACTTTCTCCATCGGGTCCGCAACTGCCTGCACTATCATACCGGCAAGACCACCGACATCCTGACCCTGCGGTTCCAGGGAATTGTCACCGAGGCTTTCCAGTACCGGCACAAGACCAAACTGCGCCGCATTGAAGCCCTCATGCGGGATTACTATCTGCACGCGCGGGACATTCACCAGCACACTGCCAGCGTCTTTGAAATCGCTGAGATCGAAACTCCGGTCCTGCGCCCGTTCCGCCTTTCCTCCTGGATGCCATTCAGCAAAAAATCCGGGATCAAGAAATTTGACGGCTTCGTTGCCGAAGAGGGCCGACTCTCCGCCGAACATGACGGGATCTTCGAAGAAGATTCCGGTCGACTCCTGCGTCTCTTCCTCCATTGCCAGAAACACCATCTCCGCCCCTCCCCGCCCCTGCGCAAACTCATCAAGGCCAACTGGGACAAGATCGACAAAGCCTTCAATTATAACCAGGAAAACCGCCGCACCTTCCGGACGATCCTGGAAAAAAAGGGACAAGTCGCACGCACCCTTCGACTCATGCACCGTTGCGGGGTGCTGGGCCGTTACTTCCCCGAGTTCGGCGCCCTGGAATGCCTCGTCCAGCACGAGTTCTTTCACCGCTATACTGCCGATGAGCACACCCTGCGCTGCATCGATCAACTCGACGCCCTCATCGAGTCCGACGATCCCGCATTCGACCGCTACCGACAACTGCTCATCGATATAGAGGACCCCTACGCACTTTACCTTGCCGTGCTACTGCACGACTCCGGAAGGGCAGAGAACGTCCGGAAGCATATCGACGGCTCCCAGATCCTGGCCAACAAGGTCTGCAGACGACTCCAGATAAGTCACGGCCGCCGACAACTCATCATGTTTCTGGTCGACCACCATCTCACCCTCTGGCGTTTCGCCACCAAACGAAACATCGACGATCCCGACGTAGTGGCGGAGTTCGCCGGTCTCATGAAGAATCGGGGATTCATGGACGCCCTGTTGCTTTTCACCTACGCGGATTCCAAAGGCACCAACGAGGAAACCTGGGGCCCTTGGAAGGAAACCCTTATCGTGCAGCTCTACAGATCTGCCCGGGCTGTCCTCAAGAAGGGATACGGAGCCTACGATGCGGAATTCCGCAGCAAGCTCGAGAATCTCCGGAAGAAGGTCCGGGGAGATCTGCACAAACGCTACGCTGAAATCACCGACGAGCACTTCCAGCAGATGCCGAAACGCTACTTCCGCTACCGCGATGCGCTGAGTGTGAAGACCCACATCCGCGCCATCTGGCAATACTTCGATCGACGGAGGAGACGCCCGGACACTCCTTTCGAGTCCGCCGTGCAGTGGCTTGAGTATCCCGACCAGGGCTACACCGAACTCACCGTGGTGACCCACGACCGCCACCTTCTCCTCGAGAAGATCTGCTGCTCCCTGGCTGCCCACGAAATCAACATCCTCTCCGCTGACATCTACACCCGTGCAGACGGAGTGGTGCTCGACATCTTCCGGGTCTGCACCATCGACATACAGGCGGTGAAGAACTCCTACCGGCAAATGAGCGCGGTGATGACCCTCTATGAGGTCAACCAGGAGGACCACTACGATCCAACCAGCTATCTCGAGATAAAGAACAACTTTCTCCGCGGGAACAACGACGACGCCATCCCCTTTCCGGTCCGCTCCTATATCGACAACGAGAGTGACCCCAACACCACCGTGATCGAGATCCAGGCCATCGACCGCATCGGACTCCTCCACGACCTCCTCTCCACCATCAACCAGCACGGTCTCAATACCATCCACGCCCGGATCAGCACCGAAAAAGGAGCCGCCTTGGACACCTTTTACGTCCAGACTGCCGAAGACGGCGGAAAACTGAACCGGATCGATGCACTCGCCTCCCTGCAGGAGGCCCTCGAAGAGATCATCCTACCCTCCGGGGCCGATCACGCCTGAGCACCCCCCCAGAGGCTACGCTTCATCACTGGACACTTCCTCTCGCCGATCCGACCTGAGCCGTTCACTGCCATCCCCGGAACCCCTGCTGCCGGAA
>DMYM01000289.1 GCA_003483645.1 Verrucomicrobiales bacterium | reverse complement strand
CTGCTCTACCAACTGAGCTACCTCCGCTTTTGGTTGCTCGTTTGGGGGCGGCGGGAGATAACGGTCCCGTGGGCGTCCTGACAAGGGAATTCTTGCTCATGCGGACGAGAATCCGGGATTGGAGCGGAACCGGAGCCGCTTTGCCGAGGTGCCTACCCCAATAACGCCATCACCAGCCCGCTCCGGATCTTGGGCTGAAACCAGGTCGACTTCGGGGGCATGATGCGGTTCTGACGACAAACCTCGATGAACTGGTCGATGGTAACCGGGGCAAGGGTCACTGCGAGGTCGTGGCGGCCAGCGTCAACCTCGGATCTGAGGTAGGCGGCATCCCGGTTGCCCCCCACGAAGGTGAGTTCCTTGGCACGAGGATCCTCGATCTCGAGCACGCCGGCAAAGAGATGCCTCTGCAGGATGTCGGAATCGATGGACTGGGCTGCGTTGGAAGAATCGAAGGCCGACTCCCGCGGCACCAGCTTGAGCCACGCGCCCTCAAGGTAGAGGCCAATCTCATGGATCTCCTCCGGCTGATACTCGGAGAGTTCGAGGCTCTCGATCTCAAAGCTCTCCTGCAGGGCCTCTTCCAGATGCGCTCGCGTGATTCCCGGCGCGGTCACGAGGCGGTTGTAAGGCGCCAGGCCCATTGTGTGAGCCGGGAAGAACACCGTGAGGAACTCTCCGGTTCCCCGCATGGCGGCGGCTGCGCTCCGGTGGTTGCCGTCTGCCACGTAGGCGTGCGGTTCGACCGCCAGGACCTCGCGCAGGCAGGCGACCTCGTCCACAGCGGTAACGAGCCAGATGCGATGCGCACTGCCATCATCGTGATCGGTAGCCTCAAAGTCACAGGGACGGCCGGCCGCGTAGTCCAGCAGGGCGTTGAGCAGCTTATTCTCCACGTCGTCCACCGAGAGGTTGACCGTCCCGATGATGGCCCCGGTGGCTTCGATGAGATCGGCGCGACCCCGGGCCTTCTCCTCGCGGATTCCTTCGTTGCGAATGATCACGCCGTCGGGGGTGGCTTCCGTGCGAATGTCATCGGTGGGCGCCATCCCACCGAGTCCGATCTGGCGCACCCCGGGACGGGCAGGATCGCCGATCTCGTACAGGAAGAGGGCATCCTCCACCACCTCCGTGGACGCACTCTCGACCAGTCCGGCCATCTCCCGGGTGCCCACTGCGAGGGCCCCGGGTGAGCCGTCCGGCAGCATCTCTTCCGCACGCGGGGCATTGCAATGGGGCATGGTCACGCGCAATACACTCTCCCGCTGCACCTGAAGGAGCTCCCATATTTCACGATCGCTCTGGAATTCGTCGTAGTTCGGGCTGCAGAGGCGCTGGGCGGCTCCCGAGTCGACGGGAACCAGGGCACGGCGGATCGGGTTGACAGTGACCATCGGCTCGGTAAGGGCCGCGACCCTGCGGAGCACACCGGGGAGGGTCAATTCTTTCTTCGCGACAGTTCGCGCTCACAAACGGTCTGCGTCCCGTCCTGCAGGAGGAGCAATGCGGAACTCTTCCACCGCCTTCCCGCCCACGAGGTGTTCATCCACAATTCGGGCCAGAACCTCCGGGGTGCAGGAGTGATACCAGACGTCCTCGGGATAAATCACCGCAATAGGACCCCGTTCGCAGACCCGCAGGCAATTGGCCTTGGACCGAAGGATCCGGGGATGATGGCCATCCAGTTCCCTGAGACGCACCTTGAGAAACTCCCAGGCCTCCATGCTGAGATCGCGGCGGCAGCACTTGGGCTTGCTCTGGTCACAGCAGAGGAATATGTGACGCTTTTCTTCATGAAGACCCAACTCCTCCGCGATTTCTGTTAGACTTTCCTCAGCGGCCATCTTCCAGTCCTTCCGTGGGTGCTTTACCGATCCATCAACGAACAAGCTCAGACTCCATCCCCGGCCAGGAGATGACTCCTGAAAAAGAGCATCTGTCCGGAGCCCAACGGTTCATGCGGACCAGAAACCCGGACCGCTTCAGCCTCCGGCACACCGCTAGGACCTGCCCTTGCCCATATTCAATTCCCATCACTATTCCCCACATGTGGTAGACGGATCAGGGGAGGTTTGTCGATAAATTCCAACGAAGCACTGTTCCTCGTGTCCAAAACGGGACGCAAGCCCACCCAAATGGGCCCCGGCACCACAGGAAATTTTACGAAATTCCTGACAACAAATCCCTCCTCGTCGACGTTTAACAGGTAGAACAGATTTTCTGAGTGAACGGCCACTGGGAGGCTTTAATGGGTTTTTGTCTCCTGCGGCCGTTCACCTTTTTCTGGAAGGAACTTTCTCCGCCCTGTATTTCTTTCCACGCTCATGAAGCTCCTCCTCCTCGCCCTTGGCACCAGCCTGACTCTCTCCGTCGAAGCCCAGACCGACGACCAGTCGGGGAAGCCCGCTCCCGCCACGCAGTCAGACAACACCCGGCCGCTCCCGCGGGCCAAGGAGGAGATCCCGGGAAAGACCGCTCCTGCCCTCGACCGGACCAGCAAGATCGAAGCCAGTCTCGCAAAGCGCCGCGCCCGCATCGCGGAAGCGCGCAAGAAGGCCCGCGCCAGATCCCTCGCAAAACGGAACGAAAAAAAGCCAACGGCTGCAAAGCTCGTTATTCCCGCCGAGAGTGCCCCCGGGGAAAAACTGCCCGGCACATGGATCCTGCAGAGCGAAAGCCTCGGCAAGTCTCTCACCGAGCAGTTCCAGAAAGCAGCAGGCGAAGGCGCCACCTTCAAACTCGGCAAACTGAGCGGTGATTACATCGCCGAGATCGATCCAGAGGCCAGCAAGATCACGATTCACTGGAAGGAGTGGAAAATGGAGAGCGTGACCAGGAGGGCGGGGCTGGATCTCGCGGTCAGTCTGGAGGTGACGGTCAAGGGCACCCAGGAGTACAAAATCGTGCAACTCACCAGTGGCAAGAAGCCGGAGAGCCGGAAACTGCTGGTAAAACTGGTAAAGGATGACACCACATCAGAGAGTTTCTTCCAGGGATCCAAGATGCGGACCAAGGTGGATCTGCCCAAACTTCGCAGCGGGCACTGGGCCCTTCACGAAGGACTCCTCTACCTCCAGGGCTCCCTGCAGAAAGAGGCCTGGATGTTCGACCGGAAATCGGCTGAGTAGCTTTCCCCGTCACTCTCTCCACTTCGTCTCCACCCGGAAGGGCGGTGGAATCCGTTCGTGTCAACAGCTTCCGGACCTTTGGAGATCGGAGGACAAATGCTCGAACGATTTTCCCCTGTTCCTAATGCCCTACAACAGTTGCGTCTCTGCCAGGAGACGGTAAGTCCCCCCCGCCGTGATCAGTTCGCTGTGAGTGCCGGACTCCACGATCTTGCCATCCTGCAGGACATAAATTCGATCAGCGTGCTTCACGGTCCCCAGACGGTGCGCAATAATCAGGCTGGTGCGGCCCTTCATCAGCTCATCCAGGGCTTCCTGCACAAGACGTTCGCTCTCCGAGTCAAGGGCACTGGTGGCCTCGTCCAGCAGAAGAATCTTCGGATCGGCAAGAATGGCGCGGGCGATCGCAATACGCTGCCTCTGACCGCCACTCAACTTCACCCCACGCGGCCCGACCGCGGTTTCGTAGCCTTCGGGAAACTCGCTGATGAACTCATGGGCATGGGCTTTGCGGGCAGCCTCTTCGATTTCCTCCCGGGTGGCTTCCGG
>DMYM01000221.1:4686-4968 GCA_003483645.1 Verrucomicrobiales bacterium | reverse complement strand
TGGGGGGAGTGGGGGTCTGATTGAATCTGTTTAACGGTGAAGCAAAAGGTTCCTGTACTAAACACCCTTTGACTCGAATTGGCTGAGTCAATGGGCTTTCAGTGGTCTCTTTCAGACGCTACCAATCCACTTATCCGAATCAATCGAGAAGGTAGAATTTGATGATTGTTTGAGCCTGAAAATGCCCCACACCGTGAACAGCTTTGAGATGTTCCTTCAGTTCGCGTTTTTCTGACAAATCAGTATCTCTCAACACCCCGAACCACTCCTCAAGCGACCGAC
>DMYM01000221.1:0-4311 GCA_003483645.1 Verrucomicrobiales bacterium | reverse complement strand
TTTCCTCTGGTTTCATAGAATAGCTCCCTTGTGAATCAACCATCGGAAAGTGAACGGTACTCGCGTTCTTTGAGGTCATTCTGGTAGGACTTGCCGAATTCACTCCCATGTTCTGCAATCCACTCGGAGAATCTGTGGACTCCCAGTGGTTCCTCGTCCGATGCCATCAGCCCCCGCTTCAGTCCCCGAATCTCTGCCCTGGTGATGACTAGGTCCTGCAGAAATATTCCTAGGAACTTCCCGAAAAGCCAGCCAGCGGTCGAAGGAACAGGCAGGATGAGTCGACGCAGGCCCATCGATTTCGCCATCAGACCGATGTACTCCTTGTAGCGAAAAGTCTCGGGCCCGGTGACATCCAGCGTCACATTCTCACGCGCCTCGCCTTGCTCTACGGCGACTCTGGCGACGTCTTTGACGTGCACAGGTTGGATGGAATAGTTCCCCATGCCAAAGACGCCGAATAGCGGGAATTTTCTCAGCATCCATGCGATGTTGTTGATCAGTACATTCCGCCCACCACCGAACAATACGGTTGGGCGAAGAATCGCATGGGAGTGATTGGAGGCGTGGAGGAGTTCCTCGACAGCAACCTTACCCCGGAAGTAGGTCCAGTCAGGGGCTTTGTGCGGATGGGCGACGGAGAGATGGACGATTCTCTCAACTCCGGCTTCAGCCGCAGCTGCGAACAAACGTCTGCTGTTCTTCACCGCTATTCCATGATCGAAATTGCGACGCGGATGATTGTAACGAACCCAATAGGTGTTGTAGAGCACTTCCGCTCCTCTCAATGATTCCACGAGTGCAGTGTGGTCATCGAAGTCCAGTGAATGTAGCTCCACCCCGCCGTCGAAAGGATCGTCCCTTCCGATTGCGTTGGTCAGTGTTCTGACGCGGATTCCTTTCTCCAGAAGACGATGAGCGATCGATCGGCCAGTATAGCCGAACGCACCGGTCACGACATGCAGAACCTCGTCCACGATCAGTGATTTCATGGCATGAGATAAAGCGACTGACTGAAAGGAAATTGGGTAATGATCGTGGGATGCTACTTCATCTCGTGAATGAAGGTCATGAGATCGACGATTTCCTCCTTCTTCAGGGCGTTGAGCAACTTGGCCGGCATCAATGATTGTTCCTGCGTCCTGATCGCCTTCACCTGCTCGCGCGGAAGGCGTGTGACCTGACCCTGCACATCGGTGATGGAGACAAACTCATTGGTCTGCTCGGTCACGAAGCCGCTGAGGGTCCCGGCATTGGTGGTGATCACCTCGGTCGCCTTGAAACGATCCTGAACAACTTTGGACGGATAGACGATCGCGTCCGCCAACTCCTGCCGGTTCAGGCGCTGAGTGGCACCCGCCAACGGTGGTCCGAAAAGACTGCCGGCCTGGCCCTTGAGCCCGCCGTGACACGCGAAGCAGGTGGCCTGCAGGTAAATCTTCCGTCCCTTGGCGGCATTGCCCCGGAACCCGCTCATGCCCGCAATCAGCTTGTGCAGGTTCGCGTCGGTCAACACCTCGGCCTGCGTGATCACATTGCGTGCAATCCAGGGATGCCCGAACTTCTCGCGGAACCAGATCTGCCAGTACTCGAGCACCTCTTCCGGGAGATGAAGGGGCGCCTTCTCCATAAAGGACGACATCGCCTCCATCACGTTCGAGGTCGGGCCACTCACATCGACGGCAATCCCCCAGCTTCCAAGCTCCGCCCCTTTTTTCTCCCAGCCCTTGGGAGGACGGGAACGACTGAGCTTCCAGGTTGTGTCGGTCACCAGCGTCTGTGCTCCTTGCGCCGTAGTCCATTGCAGAATCACCGCCAGGCCTGCCGGACCACTCTCGTTGCGGCCTTCGATCGCAATGAGATTCCGGCCCTCTCGCAACCCGTTGCCGACGTCAATCCGCTTCGGAGTTCCCCAGTCCCTGCCCTCCCCAACTCTCCTGCCATTGAGAAACACCTCGAACTCGTTGTCGCAAGTGATCATCAACACACCCCGGGAAGCATTCCCGTTCACCTCGAAGGAGCGCGCAAACCAGGCCTGATCGTCCGCAATCTGCTCCACCGACGACCAGATCACCTGCATCGGAGCCCGAAAACTGGGACGCTGATGCACGTGCAAGGTCTGAAGGGCGCGCTCCAGGGTGGCTCCGATCTGCGGGTAGATGCTCATCAATTCAATCAAGCGGAAGGCCACCGCCTGATCGCCGTTCCAGTTGCCAATCGAGAGCGCTTTCACCCCGTCGCCGTATTCAGCGAAAGCCTTGCCATCGGCCACAATCCGGGCCGCACAACGCTCCACTGCGGCGTCTGATTCGATCTCCAGCAGTCCCTTCACGAAGAGATCCCCGCGTTCAGCAGGGAGCGGTTGGGCCGCCAGGGCAGCGATGAGATCCTCTCGCTGACTGGTCTCTTTCGTGGCATCGAGATCCCCGAGAAGTTGCTCCGCCACGAAAGGACTTCTCACTTCATGCAACAACCCGATCAGGCGCCGCCGGTCAGCATCACTCTTGGCAGCCTGAAACGCCTTGAGCAGAACCCTGTCGGCATCGGGTGCTCCGCGGATCGCCTTGTAGGCCACCTTCGCAAGATCACTGTCAGCTCTTAATCGATCAGCGAGCACGATCAACGCAGCAGTGTGTCGCCCTGCCAACTGGTTGACCACCGTGTTCCAGAACCCACCGAATTGCAGTCCCTTGCCATCGCGCTCGGCAAACCAGCCTTCCTGAGTTGAAAGCAGCCACCGGATCAGTCGCAGGCTCTCCGCATCCGTCCATCCCCTGGAGATCCTGGCCAGTGCACCAGCCAGGTGGAACTGCGTGACGCCATCCTTTTCCTTTTCCAGCATGCCCAGGATCGGCGCAAAACCCGCAGCCACATCGTACTCTCCACAGAGCCGCACATGCTCCCAGCGAAACCCGGGATCCTCCGAATTCACCAGCTTGAGCAGGAACTCATGAACTTCCGCGGTCAGCTTCCTGTTCTGCTGAATCTCAGCGCGGAACAGGCCAAGGATGCGAAGCAGGTTTAGGTGTTCCTCCCGCGTGGTATCGCCATCGCCCAGTTCCACCCGATCGAGCAGGATCGCCACCAGGGAATGAACAACCTCTGGCCCGGCTCGTTCCCGCCGAATGTTGGTGGCCACTAATGCACGCATGATTCCCCCCGGTTCGGTGGTCAGGTTCTCCTGGATCACCTTTGTCGGATGGTGGGCCAGCGCCGTCATCGCAGCGTAGGCCACAAAGCGATCAAGGTGGCCGAGGAGGGTGGATAGCCGCGGCACTGCCGAGGGGTTCTGCAGGCGCATCTGCGCTTCAAGGGCCCGCCGGAGAACGAAGGGATCCTCGTCCTCCAGCAACTGCAGGGCCAGCCCTGCCTCCTCCTTCTTTTGCCGGATTCCCAACAACCAGGCGGCCTGACCCCGGATCTCAGGCTCTGGATCCTCGGCCATCCTCTGGAGGAACTCGCCGGGCAGTTCCTCGAATCCCGGAGCCAGGAGACGCACCGCCCGCAGGCGCTGAGTCAGGGGCCGCTTCGGATCGAGCAAGGCAGAACGCACCCGCCCGAGCAGATCCTCATCCTGACCGAGCAGGTGCTTCTCCGCCATCCGGCCCCACTCCGACATCGGCTGTGGCGACTCAAGCAATCGCGAGAGAAGCGAGCCATTTGAACGCTTCGCCTCAGGAACGATTCCGGGCACCACCGGCCTCTCCGACTTGTCATGAAAGATGCGCCAGATCCCCTGGTTGTGATCGCTGACGACCAGGCTGCCATCAGGGGCCACATCGACATCAACCACTCCAAAGTTGATCCTTTTTCCGTTCGCATCAACTGCCCCTTTCTTGGGCTGAGCCACCGTGATCAGCTCTGCCTTCCAGGTCGCTTTTTCCCGTGCCAGAGAAAACATGAGCAGGCGCCCCGGCTTGGCATAGCCGCCCGTGGTCGCCGACTTCCACTGGTAATCGCAAGCCAGGAACGAATTGCGGAACAGCCCTGGAAACTGATTGTGCTCGTAGAAGATCCCCCAGTCAGGCGAACCGCGACCGACATCGAGCACTCCGGGCAGGTTGTCGAGATAGTACTTGGGATAAGCTCCCACTCCCTGCCATCCCTGATCACCACCTGTCGCCCAGTGATGCAGTCTGACCGGACGGTAGAACGGAACATCGACATGAAACTCCATATCACTGTCGAAGCTGAAGAACTCACCCAGGTAGTTCATCCCCAGGCTGGGCGGGTTCCTTCCTCCGGAACCAATGCACTCCCACTTCTCCCCGGCCGGATCGAATCGGAACACCGAAGCGGTTCGCTCAAAGA
>DMYM01000415.1 GCA_003483645.1 Verrucomicrobiales bacterium | reverse complement strand
TGCTCCTGGTCAGTTGCGTGGTTTTTGTTTTCGCGGGATTCGCCCTGAGAGAAAAGCACAGGGTGCTGGCACTGTTCCTGGCGGTTCTTTGTTTTATTTTTTCGTTCCGTGAGGTGGATGTGGATGAACTGGGGGTGTCCACATGGTTGATCTTCCTCCTTGCAGAGGAGGGCAGGGCGATCTTTTTCGTCGTGGCCCTGGTCTTTCTGGTCCTGATGCTGAAGGATTTGAAATACTATCTGGGCAACAGAAGGCTCTACCTTCGGTCATCGTCCGGTATTCATCTTGTCCAGGCGGCCATTCTTCTCGTCGTGCTGAGCAGTGCCTTCGAGGAGGATCTCTTCGGGTTTCGCGATCATGTCTTTTATGAGGAGCTGTCAGAACTGCTGGCCTACTGCCTGTTGTTTGCAACCTCTCTCGATCTCGTCAAAGCGCTCAGGGAGATCGAACGGAAAACTGCTCAGCAGGTGTAAAGACTGCTGAAGAATCCGGGGATGTCTCATTTTCCATGCACTCACTGAGGGCAGCGGATTGAAGAAGGTAACAACCTTCCCGGAAAGCAGGTGAGCTTCCGGGTTGCCAGAGTGCGGTTGAGGTCCCGCAAACCTCACCGAATGTTGCTTCAGGCAAAGTGCCTGCCGTGCCGCCCCCGATGCCGGGGCATCCTCCGGTGCAGTCGAGATTGGCGGATAACGGAGGGAGGTGACTCCTGATGCCCGTTGGGAGATCGGCCTGGGCGATAGCAGCCGGATATCTGGGGTTGCTGAGCCTGGCGTTGTTCCCCGCACCGTTAGCGCTTGTCGCTTCAATTATCGTGCTAATAGACATCAGAAGCAGCAGGGCTATTGGTCAACCGAAGGATGGGTTGGGCCGAGCCATTTCTGGTCTGATCATGGGCGTGCTTGGAACCGGATTGCTTCTGTTGCCCCTTTTTTGGCTGCCAGAGACCAGGGTTTGAGAATCAGGGGGTTCTCGAATGTGCCGTTCGGGCCGGAGTTGGCCGGGACGGCCTCCGCTCCTATCGCTTCTCGGGGACGATCCGGAGTTTGAGGTCCTTCCCCTTGCGGCCGACTGCCAAGGGGTACTCCTTTCCCGGTTCAAGCCTGCGGAGAACGGCGATCAGATCGTCCCCGTTCCCGAGATTCATCCCATCCAGCTGCCGGAGGATATCGTCGTTCTGCAGGCCGGATTGCGCGGCGGCGGATCCCTCCTGGACGCTGGTCACCCTGATGCCCTCCTCGATGGCTTCGAACTGAATGCCCAGGCGCACCCGTGGAACATTGCGTCTCCGGTTTCGTTCCACCTTCACGTAGCCGGGGGCTTCTTTCAGTCGCGCAATTTCCACCGTCAGGTCCCGCACATAGCCGGTGACCTTGTGGAGGCCGGTAAAGTTGAGCGTCTCGATGGTGTCCCGGGGGGTGTGGTAATCCTCGTGCAAACCCGTGAAGATGGAGAGCACCGGAACGCCTGCCTTGTAGAGGGGAGTGGTATCCGTGGGCAGGTAGGGACTGGTGGAGCGAAGAATCCCGAGCTGTTCCGGCTTGTCGATCCGGTCAAGCACCCCTTCCCAGGCCCCGCTCGACTCGGTCCCCTGAACGTTGAGGCCCTCCTTCTTGAGCCGACCCACCATGTCGAGGTTGAGGTAGGCAGCGACCCGGGGATAGAGTGCTCCCTCCTTCCGGGCCTGCTCGACGTAGTGGCTCGAACCATGCAGTCCCAATTCCTCTCCCGACCAGCCTGCGAAGAGGAGGTCGCGCTTGAGCGTGAGAGCTCCCCTCGCCTTCTGCGCGGCAAAGTGCTGGGCCAACTCCATCATGGCAGCCACCCCCGAGGCGTTGTCGTCGGCTCCGAAGTGAATCTCGTTCGCTTCCTCACCCCGGGCGCGGGTTCCTCCGCGATTACCGTATCCCAGGTGATCGATATGGGCTCCGATCATGATGGCTTCCCCTGAAGGCTTCTCACCCACGACAAGGCGTGCCACCACGTTGCGTCCCTCGTCGCGGTTCTTGGCCACTCCGATGCGGGCCGAGATCCTCTGCTTCAGGGCAAATCCTTTCACCTTCTCCGCCCTGGAGTAGGATTCAAAGAGGTTCTTCAGGGAAGCAGGTCCCGGTTTCCCGGTGAGGAGGGGGGCGGCCAGCTGATCAGTGATGGTTAGAGCAGGAAGGATCGTGCCTCCACCAATGTCCTGGCTGGGGAAAAAAAGTTCGGACGAAACCTCTTTGTTGGTTCCCTTCACGAAGATGATTCCAGTTGCGCCCTTTTCCTTCGCCAGGTTGGCCTTGACCACGAGTGGACCGGAGCCGCGGAGCCGGGGACGTGCTTCCGGGTTTCCCCGCAGGACCACGACCCATTTGTCCTTCACCTCCAGCTCTTCGAAGCTGTCGTAATCTCGGGCAACAATCCCGAATCCTGCGAAGACCAGTTCTGCTCCAAACCTGCCCGAACGGCTGAAGGAAAGCGGCTGGTAGTGCCTCCCCGGGGCGATGGTCTTGTCAAAACCGGCAGGGACTCCCCCGTCAAAGGTGAGATCGTTTTCACCATCCAGTTTCATGCCCGCCGGGAAGTCGAAGGTCTGAAAGTAGGATTCGTTCCCTCCTGCCGGGTGCAGGCCGAGACCTTCAAGGAAGGCCGCAAGGTAAGCAGTCGCCATGCGTTCGCCCTTGTCTCCTGTTCCGCGGCCTTCGTATTCCGGGGAGGCAAGGCGGGTCACGTAATTACGCAGATCCTTTTCGGCGATGCCCTGGACGGACTGCTTCAGAGCCTTGCCGCCCTGCTCGTGTGCGGTCCGCTCTGCCTCGGGAAAGGTCCTGGCAGCCGCCGGCAGGGCAAGGAAGAGAATGCAGGAGAGAAGACGGGAGGTGCAGTTCATGGGCGACGGGCAATACACCAATTCCAAAGGGGAAAAAGGGGTCAGGCCTGCAGGGTGATCACCAGGAACCGGTGGAGAGACCGGCGGCAGGGCGTTGTCTCGAAAGGAGCAGATTCATTGGTGAGGAGGGTTGTCCGGGGTGAGATCGGTGATGAGGGGGCTGGCCAGAAGGCGGGTAGTCATGATGACCAGCGGTGTGAGGACATGAAGCCTGAAGAATTGCATGCCTCGGCATGATCGCAAGGCGAAGAATGATAATCCTGTTACTTCGCTGTTAGCTTCATTAGATTGTCCCTCACCGCCCCTTGCTCGTGGTCAACCTTTACGGCGGTGTCCCCCGGGTTGGAGCTGATTGCGATGTTGCCGGTGACGGTTGCGGGTGCGGACGGTTGCTCGACTACGTAAGCCACCCGCACGAACGTTTCCGCGGTGTTGCCCGTCGCCGTCACAGTGGAGCCACTTGCGTAAAGAGCGT
>DMYM01000455.1:2755-5741 GCA_003483645.1 Verrucomicrobiales bacterium | reverse complement strand
GTTGCGGTCGGTCAGGAGCTTGCGCGGGTGGAGTTTGCGATCGATGCCCAGAAATCCTTCCACGATCCGGGTCCTCACCTCCTCCCGTGGGCCGGGCATCTGGGCCAGGCAGAAAAGATAGTGGGCGTCGTGGGTGGGGTGGGAGGAGGAGGAGAAGGTGGCGGCGAGTGCCTCCACAGACTCTCTGGTATCGGCATGCAACATGCCCAGAAGGCGGGCGATCTCGTATTGCAGGGGATTGCCGGGATCCTTTGGATCGAAGGTGGTGGTGAGGGCCGAGATGAGCTTGGTGCGCAGATCCGGTGGAAGAATCCCGGGGTTTCGGGCGGTGTATCCGGCATCGATGCGGCGCCCAGCCTCATTGGTGCTGATGTCACCAAGGGCCAGCATGAGATGGCGGATGGCAGTGAGTTTCATCGGACGGTCCCCGGCACCCTGGAACAGGGCAAGGGCATCGGTTGGAGCCAGAGCTGGTCGGGGAGTGATACGGTCGGCATGGATGGACCAGTTTGTGCCGGTTTCGTAGAAGGGGACCGGCTGGGCGGTTTCCCGTCGGGTCGGATAGGAGATGCGGTAGACTGCGCCCCGGGTTCCGCGTCCGCCCACCGAGACGAAGAGGTCGCCGGTGGCCGGATGGACTGCCAGGTCGGAAGGGGCGAAGCCGAGGTTGCCGGTTGGCTCGAGGAAGGTCTCCGGTTCGTGCTGACGGTAGGATTGGCGGTTGCGAATGAGGGGAGTGAAGTAGACGCGGCCGTAGGTCCAGCAGGCGAAAAAGAGGCCGTCCTGGTAGCGTCCGGGGAACTGGGTGTGGCGGTAGACCTCCACGCCGGTGGGGGATCCGCGATCAATCTCGATGAGGCGGTCGACGGAATCGAAGAAGTAGGGGGGACGGTTGAAGGAGCGTTGGTGACCGGGGAGGAGCCAGCCGTGATGCCCTCCGACGCGGATATGAAAGACCCGGCAGTAGGAGTACCAGGGAAGCTGGTGGTCGCGTTCACCGTCGGAGTCGAAGGTGAAGAGGTGTCCGTGCTTGTTGAAGGCGAGGTCGTAATGATTGCGGAATCCGTGGGCAATCACCTCGCTCTGTTTCCCGTCAGGTGAGATGCGCAGAATCGTTCCCTGGGAGGGGTCAACAATGGGGGATGTTGTCGTGGTGACGTGCCCCCTGCCGATTTTCGTGTTGTTTCCACAGGCGACGTAAAGCCAGCCATCCGGTCCACGACGGATGCCATGGGGCCCATGTTCGCCGCCCGCTCCCGGGAGCTTGTAGAAAAGCTCGGGATCACCCCCGGGAATGCCGTCGGGGGTGCGATCGCGATGAAGAAAGATGCCTTGAGGTTGGACGCTCAGGAGGTCGCGTCCGCTCCAGAGCAATCCGTGGGCGTTGCGGGCCTGGTTGGCCACGACTTCAGCGTGATCGGCCACGCCGTCGTTGTCGGCGTCGAGGAGGATCTTGATGTAGCCTGGTCCGGATACGGCCACCCGTCCGTCGTCCGAGATGGCCATGGCCCAGGTGTCGTTGGTGAGTTCATCTCCGGCAAACCTCGTGATGGTAAAGCCCTGTGGGACGCGGAAAGGGCTCTCGGCGTGCAGACTGCCCACAACCAGGAGGGCGAGGACGAGAGGGCGAAACATGACGATGGGATCACACCCTAGGGAATTCATCTGGAGAAGCGAGTCCGGATCAGATCTCCCGCACAATCAGGGCAGGGTGGTTCGCCGCCGGCATTCTGTTGGTATCGGGGGTCGTTCTTCGATAGCAATTGGCAGGTCGGGTGCCTGACCTACACTCGTGGTCATGGTTCCTCCCAAGTTCACCCTTCCAGCCGGGGTGCTATTGCTCGGTATCGTGTCCTCGTTGGCCGCTCCGCCACCGGATGAGGAGTACCGCAAGGCTGCCATGACGGGAGGAGATGTGAAGCGGGGCAAGGCCGTCTTTGAGGATCAACGCACGGCCTGTGCCCAGTGCCATTCCGTGGACGGGAGCGCGACTGGCATCGGACCCGACCTGTATGCGGCCGGGGACAAGTTTGCGCGCAAGGATCTGATTGAGTCCATTCTCGATCCATCGGCGTCGATCATGACGGGCTACGCCACCACCATCGTGGAGACGAAAAAGGGAGAGCGCTTCCAGGGAATCCTCCGGAGCAGGTCGGACGAGGTCATTGTGCTGGTGAACGTGGGGAAGGTGGAGCACCGGATCGCCCGGTCGGAGGTCGCGAGGGAAGAAACGGGGGCGGGCTCCCTGATGCCGCCCGGTCTGCATTCCCAGCTGACCACCGGGGAGTTCCGGGATCTCATCGCCTACCTGGAGAGTCGCAAGCAACCGGAGACGAAGGTGGCTTACGAAGCCGGCACCCCGCTGGACATTCCAAGCATTGAGAAACCTGTGGGCTTTGAGCCGGTCTTTGGCATGAAGGAGAAGTTTCACAAGCCGGTGTGGTTTGGTGAGCACCCGGGCATCGATGGCGCCTTTCTGATCGCGGAGAAGAGCAAGGGAACCATTTCCCTGCTGGAAAAGGTGAACGGGGAGGAGGTGGTGTCGCTTTTCGTGAACATCCTCGATGAGATCTACGTCGCGAATGATGAGGGCATCCTGGGAGTTGCGTTGCATCCCGGTTTCGCGGAGAACGGCCGTTACTTCATGATGCACGAGACCATGACAGGGAAGAAACGGGGCATGGCGGTGGTTGAACGGGTGGCCCGGGAGGACGGTCGGGCCGATTCGGGAAAACCCACCCGGAAGGTCCTGCGCTGGAAGATTGATACGTTCTACCATCACGGGGGCGGGTTGGAATTCGGGCCGGACGGCTATCTCTACATCGGGATGGGTGACGGTGGACCGCAGGAGGATCCGGAAGGAAAGGCACAGGACCTGGGCCGTTTCGAGGGCAGCCTCCTGCGTATCGATGTCGACCGGCAGGAGGGAGGCCGATCCTATGCCATTCCCGCCGACAACCCCTTTGCCGGGGGAGATCCCGCGCAG
>DMYM01000455.1:0-2367 GCA_003483645.1 Verrucomicrobiales bacterium | reverse complement strand
GATCCCGCCAATGGCGATCTCTGGGTTGGAGACGTGGGGCAGAACCGATTCGAGGAAGTGTGCATCGTGCGGGCCGGGGAGAACCACGGCTGGAACATCCACGAGGGGTTCGAGTTGTTCTCGACGAGGTATCGCCGGGACAAGGTGAAGTACATCCCCCCCGTGGTGTCATTCCGGCGCAAGCACGGGGTCTCGGTGACCGGTGGTTACGTCATGCGTTTGGATCCGGGGTCGAGCTTCCATGGCGTCTACATTTGCGCTGACTACCAGAGCCGGCGGGTCTGGGGGATCACCCAGGCGGAGCGCAAGCTGAAGAAGATCCGCCAGATCGGGATGGCCCCGGACCGGGTGGTCTCCTTTGGTCGCGACCGCGCGGGTGGACTCTACGCCATTGGGTATGACAAGGGCGTGGTTTACCGGGTGGAGTTCGATGGGGCAGAGTTCAAGTAAGCCCCGTGCCGCGGTGCCGACGGAGGATGGGCTGTAACCCGGGCTAGGGGCGATAGCTCCGGATGCGGGTCTCAAGGATGCGGACGACTCCCTGGTTGTCTTCGTCGCGTGCCTGGACGAGAGCCTCGCGGGCGGTCTCGATGGCTTCATCGCGGTGGCCTCCCTCATAGAGGACATCTGCCAGTCTGACCCGCGTGTTCAGGTGACTGGGATTGATGCGGAGGACTTCCCGGTATTCCTGGGCGGCCTTGTCCGGTTCCCGCATCATCCGGTAGGTGTCGCCGAGAGCGAAACGCGTGGCAGGGTCATCGGGGTTCGCCGTGGCGGCCTGCCGATAGTGCTCCACGGCTGCCTGCAGGTTCTTCTCCTGCAGTCTCAGGTTGCCCATGCGCTTGTGCGCTTCCGCCAACCCGGGATGGTGCGCGAGGGCTGCCCGGTAGTGATAGACAGCCCCGGCAAGGTCCTTTGCGTTTTCGCGCGCGTGTCCATTGCGGAAGTGCACAACCGATTCGACCACATCAGAGCGGGTCCGCACGAGATCATGGTCAAGGCTACTGCCAGCCAGCGGAGCCGCGCGGAGCCAGCGCTCCTCGCGCGATCCGGCGCTGTGGTCGAGATCGCCCAGGACAGTTTCGACAGTAGTGGGACCCTTGTAGATGACCGACAGGCGGCCCTTTCCGTCAAAGAGGAAACTGGCCGGGACCGGGAGCGGACGGTTCAGGGCGATGAGGGCGTTGTGGTGGTTCTGCAGGATTGAGACGGTTCGATTGTCTGCCTTGCCCGCTGTGAAGGGCCAGCGGAGTTTCTTCAGGACGTCACGCGGGTCTCCCTCCTCCTCGCCGAGGCCGTCTACCGAGAGGGCCACGATCTCCAGTCCGGTCTGGTGGATTTCACCAGCGTGCGCGGTGAATTCGGCCAACTCCACGAGACAGGGGGCGCACCAGGTCGCCCACAGGTTCATGACCACCACGCGCCCCTTGAAATCGGCCAGGGTCGTGGGCTTGCCGTCCATCGAGGTGAAGACCGTCGTCGGCGCGGGCCGCGGGGTTTCGGGCACGTCGAGCTTTTCCAGAGCGCCCTTCTTGAATTCTGTCAGGTCAGCGGGCCCAGAGGGTTTGAACGAAGCCGACACGATGACGTATAGAACCGCCGCGACGCCCAAGAGGATGACGCCCGCCAGGGCCAGCCTCAAAGGATTACGCTTCTTGGCTTCTGCGCCGTTCTGACCCGACTGGACTTCGTTCATATGACCGACAACGCCTCCGATACGCCCAAGGCCTCCAAGGGCCAGGGTCAAGCCATGTGGGGCGGTCGGTTCTCGGCCAAGCCGGCGGACCTGATGCAGGCGATCAACGTCTCCATCGGCTTCGACAAGCGCCTGTGGGCGCAGGACCTGGCAGGCTCCCGCGCCCACGCCCGGATGTTGATGAACCAGGGCGTGATTTCAAGCCATGACGGCGAGGAAATCCTGGAGGGTCTCGCCCGCGTCGAGGACGAACTGCTGTCCGGGACCTTCCCGTTCCGCGATGAGTACGAAGACATCCACATGAATATCGAGGCGCGGCTGCGCGAGCTGATCGGCCCGACGGCCGGGCGGCTGCACACCGCCCGCTCGCGCAACGACCAGGTCGCCGTCGACTTCCGCCTGTGGGTCCGCGACGCCGCCGACCGCTCGGCCGCTCAATTGGAGGCCCTGCAAAAGGCCCTGCTGGCTCAGGCCGAGGTTTATGCCGACGCCCTGATGCCGGGCTTCACTCACCTGCAGCCGGCCCAGCCCGTCACCTTCGGCCACCACCTGATGGCCTATGTCGAGATGTTCGGCCGCGACGCCTCGCGCTTCCGCGACGCCCGCGCCCGCATGAACGAATGCCCGCTGGGCGCGGCGGCCCTGGCCGGCTCGCCCTTCCCGATCGACCG
>DMYM01000134.1:448-4257 GCA_003483645.1 Verrucomicrobiales bacterium | reverse complement strand
GGAACGTGTCGAACCACGCCATTACGCCCGAGGGCCCCATTATCCCCGACCTTCCGCCTCAGTCCACCCTTAAGCAGAAGAAGGCGCCTCCCCTTCAAGGCGGGTGAAATCTCGAAAGAGGCTGGAAAGCGCAGGAGAGAAAGGGGCAACATCCCTGGCCGGACCTGCTCAATCAGAGAGAAATCCTGTCAGCGGACTGGTCGCTTCCGCCCGCTCATTCTGAAGGGGCAGGCCTGCTTCAAAAGCGGTGCGTCCGGCTTCCACTGCAGAATGAAAGGCCCGCGCCATCCTCACCGGGTCCCCCGCCACCGCCACCGCCGTATTCACGAGGACGGCATCCGCCCCCATCTCCATCGCTTCCGCTGCGTGACTGGGCGCTCCAATCCCCGCATCCACCACTACGGGCACATTCGCCTGCTCGATGATGATTTCAATCTGATCCCGGGTGGCCAGACCACGATTCGATCCGATGGGAGCCCCAAGGGGCATGACCGTGGCAGCGCCTGCGTCCTCCAGGCGTTTGGCCAGCACGGGATCGGCATTGATGTAGGGCAAGACCGTGAATCCTTCCTTTATGAGGGTTTCGGCAGCAGAGAGGGTTTCGATGGGATCAGGCAGGAGGTAATTGGGGTCCGGATGGATCTCAAGCTTGATCCACTTGGGCAGGCCCGCCGCTTCTGCAAGTCGGGCAAGCCGTACGGCTTCCTCGGCATTCATCGCCCCACTGGTATTGGCCAGGAGGAGATATTTCTCCGTATCGACGTAGTCCAAAATGTTGGCGAAGGGATCCCCTTCCCCACTCACGTCGGCCCGGCGCAACGCAACCGTCACGATTTCGGAACCGGAGGCGTCCAGCGCCTCCCGCATCACTTCCAAGGAACCGAACTTGCCGGTGCCGAGCAGAAGGCGTGAGGAAAATGTGCGCCCCCCAATTTCTAGTTCCAAAACGCTCACCGTCAGGACGGGATAAGGTCACTCACTGCTTCACGCTCTTCGCGCAATTCCTGCACCGACTCGTCGATCTTGCCGCGGGAGAACTCGTCAATCTCAACCCCTTCCACCACCGACCAGTTGCCGACCCCGTCAGACCGCACGGGCATGGAGGCGATCAGTCCCTCATCGATGTCATACTGCCCCTCCGAGCAGATTGCCACGCTGTTCCAGTCCCCTTCCGGAGTGGCCTTGGCCAGACTGCACACCGTATCGATCGCGGCATTGGCAGCAGAAGCCGCCGAGGAGGCTCCGCGCGCCTCGATAATCGCTGCGCCCCTCTGCTGAACGGCAGTAATGAACTCGCCCTCCAACCACTCGCGGTCAGTGATAACTTCAGGGACCGGATTCCCCTCTATTCGCGCGTGCACAAAGTCGGGATACTGGGTCGCAGAGTGGTTTCCCCAGATACACATGTTGGAAACGGAATTGGCGTGTACGCCAGCCCTTGTCGCAAGTTGACCCCTGGCCCGATTTTCGTCGAGCCGCGTCATGGCAAAGAAGCGATCCCGGGGAACACCATCAGCATTGTTCATCGCAATGAGGCAGTTCGTGTTGCAGGGATTCCCGACCACCAGGACACGGATATCACCCGCTGCGTTCCGCGCAATGGCTTCGCCTTGTCCGGTGAAGATCTTGCCATTGATTTCCAGCAGGTCCTTGCGCTCCATGCCTGCCTTGCGGGGCACGGAACCCACCAGGAGGGACCAGTTGGCCCCCTTGAAACCTTCATCCAGATCCGCAGTCGGGGTCACTCCGGCCAGAAGCGGAAAGGCAGAGTCATCCAGTTCCATCACCGTGCCCTCAAGGCCATCCATGGCCGCTTCGATCTCGATGAGCCTCAGATGAACAGGCTGATCCGGGCCGAATATCGCGCCCGAGGCGATTCGAAAAAGAAGAGCGTAGCCGATCTGGCCCGCTGCACCGGTGATGGAGACAGTAATGCAGTCCTTCATGACAATGCTGCTGGCTTTAGCGGCAGGAACTTCCGCGGTCAATGTCTGGTCGGCCACCAACTGCAAAAACAGGCAATATAAGCTCCCACCGGGGTCCATTCCTGTTGAAATTTATGGTTGCCAAACGTCTGCAGAACCCCATCATTGCCTTGTCTGGATTGCCCGGCGGCAGATCGTTCGTCCGTCGGCAGGCTTGCGAAGCCATCTACGGTTTCTCCGTCACCCAAGAGGTTTCGCGACGGAAGCAAGTTCGCAGACGCTGAGACACAGGATCTGTGTCCAGCATCCCTCTTACCGCACTCATTATTCCCAGTTCTCACGCATGGCCGGACACAACAAGTGGTCAAAGGTGAAGCACATCAAGGCCCGCGTGGATGCCAGGAAGGGCAAGGTATTCAGCCGTTTCTCCCAGGAGATCTCGATCGCGACCCACGACGGAGGCGGTGATCCGGACCTCAATCCCCGACTCCGCTCCGCAATTGAAGGCGCCAAGACCCAGTCAATGCCCAAGGACAACACCAACCGCTCAGCTGCCAAGGTGCGCGAAATCTTCACCAAGAACGGCGGGAGCATCGCGACCCCGGGAAGCGTGAGTTATCAGTTTGACCGCAAGGGCGAAGTCCGTATTTCAGCCGAAGGGAACAGTGAAGAGGCCGGCGCAGATGATATTCAGAGCGATTCGGAACAACATGTCATCTATTCCGAGGTCTCCCGGCTCAATGCGATCGCCACCGCCCTGAGCGAGGCAGGAATGACACCGGTTTCCCGCCAACTCGTTTCGGTGCCTCAAAACCCCAGCATCATCAAAGATGTCACCGCTGCCAAACAGGCACTCCGGCTCTATGAACTGCTCAACGATTACGAGGACACCATGGATGCCTTCACAAACTTTGAGATATCCGACCAAGTTCTCGCGAAACTGGACGCCTGAGATTCGATCCCCGTATTCACACCATGAGTTCCGATCCTCCCTCTGACGCTATCCCCTCTCCCCGATCCGGTGAGACACCGGATCACCCGGGCAGGAACCCCGGAGAGAAGCGCGATAACGGTGGCGGCAAGAACCGCCGGCGGCGGGGTGGCCCCGTGCGCGGCAGGGTACGCGGCAGGGTGCGCCGACGGGGCAATGATCGCAAGAGGGATGATCACAGCCGCGAGATTGACGAGGGAGAACAGCGCAAGGACGTGGTCCTGAGCGGCCCCCCCATCGAAGTGGACGGCATGCTTGAACTCGCTCCCAAGGGTTTTGGATTTCTTCGTCGTCCTGAGAAGGATTTCGAACAATCACGCGAAGATGTCTTCCTGCCCCCGGAACTCGTCCGCCGTGAAGGACTACGCCTTGGAATGTGGATCCACGGCATTGCCCGGGAAGGTAATCGCGGACCACAACTGGTCGAAGTGACCTCGGTCAACGGCATGGCACCCAAGGATGCGGCAAAGCTCGCCTTTTTCGAAGAACTCAAGGCCACCAACCCTGTTAAACGCATCCCCTTTGAGACGGAATCAGAGCGATTCACCACGCGGGTCATCGACATGATCGCTCCTATTGGTCGTGGTCAGCGGGGTCTGATCGTTTCGCCACCCCGCTCCGGCAAGACCACCCTCCTCCTTCACCTGGCCGAGGCAGCCCGCGAACGCCATTCCGAAAACCTCCATCTCATGGTCCTGCTCGTCGACGAGCGCCCCGAGGAAGTCACCGAGTTCAAGCGCCAACTCCCAGAAGCCGAGATCTACGCCAGTTCCAGCGACATGCAGGCCAAGAACCACTGCCGCCTGGCGGAACTATGCATCGAGCGCGCCAAACGCCTGGTCGAAGCCGGAAAGGACGTTTTTCTCCTTCTCGACTCCATCACCCGCCTGGCC
>DMYM01000134.1:0-137 GCA_003483645.1 Verrucomicrobiales bacterium | reverse complement strand
CGACTCCATCACCCGCCTGGCCCGCGCCTACAACAACAGTATGCGGGGGGGCAAAGGTCGCGGCTACCAGACCGGTGGCATTGTGGCCGGGGCCCTCGAAATGCCCCGACGCCTGTTTGCCGCCGCCCGCAACACCA
>DMYM01000189.1 GCA_003483645.1 Verrucomicrobiales bacterium | reverse complement strand
GCTCTCAGTAATCCTCGCCGTTAAAACTTCGGGCCACCGACTGCAGCCAGGCGTCGAGCTCGACTTGCATCTGCTTTGCCCGCTTGGGCTCCCTGCCAAAGAGGTCCTGTTTCTCCTTGTGATCGCTGGCGAGGTTGAAGAGCTCCCAGCGGGCGTTTCCGGATTTCCCACCCTGAATCCGATGAAGCTTCCAGTCGCCACTGATCCAGGCGGCATGACCGGGGAAGGAATCGAGAGAATGCTTCGGATCGGGTAGCTGGGCAGCTTTCAGGCTCGACGGGTGGGGTTGGAGGTCTTCCCCCCTTGCCTGCGCATCCAGCAACTCCCTCATCCACTTGGCGGAAGGAGTTCCGATCCCCGGACGGGTGGTGTCCCAGAACCCAAGCGGTTTGGCGCGCTGCTCGCTCTTCCCATCGATGAGAGGCAGAAGACTGATCCCATCAAGGACAGGTCGCTTCTTTGGCTTCGCCCCGGTGATCTCCAGCAAAGTGGGATAGATGTCACTGGTAGTGCAGCGCATCCTGGTCACGCGTGGAGCCTTGATGCGGGCCGGCCATTCGAGGATGGCCGGGACGAGGAGGCCGCCATCATAGACCTTGCCCTTGTTGCCGCGGTGTCCACCGGTCGAGCCGACTCTCGGCAATGCGCCATTGTCGCTGCAATACCAGAGAATGGTGTTTTCCCGAATCCCCCACTCCTCGAGCTGATCACGCAACACGCCAAAGGCCCGATCCATGCCGGTGATCTCACCCAGAAAGTGCTGATCACGTTCCGGCAGCTTCTGATAGGGCGCACGATCCTGGGCAACCGCCTGGTGCGGTCCATGGGGTGAACCGAACCAGACCACCGAAAAGAATGGCCGCTCATCCGCCACCGCCTTCTTCATGAAACTCAGTGCCAATTGCACCGTCACCATCGAACTCTCACCCCTGGTCTGCTGCGCCTTTCCCCCAAAGGAAAAGATGGGATCGTTCTCGTAGAAATTGGGAGCACTGGCCCAGACTTCAAATCCGTTGGCACCCGGGCTGGCAGGACTGGCATTGCGCACAGAGCCGAGATGCCATTTCCCAAAGTGGCCGGTCCGGTAGCCATTCTCCCTGAGCACCTCCGCAATTGTCGTCTCCTGTGGGCGGATCGGATAGCCCCACTTGAAAACCCCCATCCGATTGGGTGTGCGCCCGGTCATGACGCTGGCACGAGTGGGCGAACAGACCGGCGCGGCTGCATAGAATCGATCGAAACGCAGGCCCTCCCTGGCAGCCTTATCGAATTGGGGCGTTACAAGGAAGGGGTGCCCGTTGTAGGCCATGTCTCCCCAGCCCTGGTCATCCGCCATCACCAGGACGATGTTCGGCCGGGCTGCTCTGTCCGCGTGGCTGGCAAGACAGGACAGGAGAAGGAGGAGAACCGGGAGTCTCTTTTTCATGGGCATTGAATACAACCTGGAAACAAGCGCCCGCAAGGATCCCGATCGAAATCATTCCGATGCGGTCGGATCCCCGCCCGTTGACGCCCCTACGGGACAGTCACCACAACGTCGTCAATGTACCACCCTGCAAAGTTTTCGATATCGTCTGATACGAAGCGAAACTCAATCTTGATGTTTTTGCCGAGTGCTTCGGCAGGCAGGCTCTTGCTGAATTCAGTCCAGGATTCTCCCAGGCCGTCGATGGGCGATTCCACGGTTGCGAGGATCGAGTCGTCGGCGGCATCGAGGACCTTGATCGCTCCCTCGTCGAATCCCTGCTCGATATCGGCGAACTGAAACAAGCTCAGCGTCGCCCCGCCAGCCTGGGTCAAATCGATGGCCGGTGAACGCAGCCAGGCATCCGCTTCCCCGGTGTAGTCTGCGGAGATATTGGTTCCAAAGCAATTGGCCGGGCTATTGGCCGCAGGGGGGCCAACCACGGAGGGCGATCCAAGTTCCCAATTAGTCGTGGAGTTACCGACCGATCCGATGGTCCAGTCACCCTGCCCATTCTCGAAATCGTCCGAAAATACGGTCACCGGCGGCGCGTTGAATCCTTTGATGACAAACAGCCGTTTCAGATCGGCCGGAAGGGGAATGGCCAGGGTGTTCTCCGGCGGAGTGGCAACCAGATCGGCATTCGCTCCAAACACGGGCCAGTCGAAAGGATTCGATGCGCCGGGATCGGACGCGCTCAGAAGATTGTAAAGCTTCCCTCTCCGGCTTTCCCACTTGATGACAAACTGCCCGTCCTCGACTGAGACCTCCGTCACCTCGACTCGCTGGGGTTTCGCGGTGATCACCGCCTGCCAGAGAGAAAGAATCTCTTCGTCCGTGAGCACCCGGTCCAGCCAGATCGCGACCTCATCCTGGCCGCCTGAATGGGTGGTGGTGTCGGTCGCACTGGAACGACGTCCCCCGATCTTCGCCATCCCGGTGTCGGTGCCCCACCCGGTAGTGTCCGGTTGCAGGTTGCTCGTGCGATCTACCCCGTTGACCCACATCCGGAAATTGGAGGCCCGTTCTGTCCCGGTTTGACCCTCAGTAGATACCACCATGTGAAACCACCCGGAGTTGGCCTGAAGAAAGCGCCTGTCGGGACCGCTGTTGTCCTCCTGGTAAAGTGTTCTCTCCGCGTTAATCCCTGCCTGGCTCGGGTCCACGGCAAGGACGGGCCCATTGTTGCCGATGTTGAGTTGAAAGCTCTTGGTTGGATCGGTCAGGTTATTGGTGAACACGCGGTCCCCACCCTGAGCGCCCTCCCCCGCCTTGACGAAGAGGGCTACCGTCATGGCGTTCGCCCCGAAGGCATTGCCATCGCCAAGGGTGATGTGCCCGGCATTATTGCTGTGATGGGCCACGTTTCCCTCGCCCAGTCCCAATACCGGAATCCCGGCAGGATCGTCCGCGCTGAAGACGGCGGAAGGTCCCGGAGCTCCCACCATGGCCGGACCATTGACGTAGTTGCCATTAAACGTTCCGTTGGCTGGCGCATTGCCCATACTGTCAATCGCTCCACCCACCGGATCAGTCTCATTGAGTTCGTAGTAGTAGGTCGGCTGCAATCTCTTGATGGCGTTCTGGTAGTTCTCGGCGACTGCGGGCAGCGCCATCAATCCGCTCACCAGAAACACCAATGCAACCTTCAGATTTCGTGCGATTCTCATCCTGCGCTTCATCGTTCTTGAGTTTCAACAGAGATCCTTGTGCCACAAGGCAATTCATCCGATCTCGCGCACAGCGAGGATGGGGAATACTGGCCGGGTCTCAAACCAGACCACGGGCAGGAGGAACCCAGATTGACCACGATTCCGGCGGATCCCGTTCCCCAACTACTGATGACCGGGTGCTCTCCCCGCTCATCCGGCTGAATCCATTCAAAAAAGAAACGCGACGGCGTGATTGTTGCAGGACTCACCAGCTCTGCACCCCCACCTTCCCCGGTTCCTCAGCCTCCAGGAAACCCGGCCTGAGAAAGGAATTTCTTAAC
>DMYM01000188.1 GCA_003483645.1 Verrucomicrobiales bacterium | reverse complement strand
CTGGGATTCCATGGAAACAGTGGTCACCCCCGGCACAAGGCTCTTCCTTCTCAGTAATCCCCAGAATCCCCTGGGGCGCGTGTTCTCAAAAGAGGAAATCCTCCAGCTGGCCGAGTTCTGTGACCGCCACGATCTCATCCTGGTATCCGATGAAATCCACTGTGATCTCATTCTGGATGAAGAACGCACGCCTCATTTCACGGCCCTCCGGCTTCCGGACGAATACGCTGTTCGGACCATCACGCTCCTCTCGCCCAGCAAAACCTACAACATTGCGGGCATGGGCTATGCCTACGCAGTCATCCGGGATGAACGCCTGCGGCACCGCTTTGCCAGCAGGCGTGGACACACCCTGGCGGAAATCACCTGCCTCGGATACTACTGCGCTGAAGCGGCCTATCGTCACGGTGAGCCATGGCGCCGCGAACTGGTCTCCTACCTCCGGTCCAACCGTGATCTCCTCACCACCTTCTGCCGCGAGGAACTCGGCAAGGTGACCATCCCGGACATGGAGGCCACCTACCTCGCCTGGCTCGACTTCCGCCCTGCCGGGATCCCCGAACCAGCCCAGTTCCTCGAAAAGGAGGCAGGTCTTTTCCTCTCCGATGGTCGGTTTTTCGGCGGCCCCGGACACGCCCGCCTCAATTTCGGATGCAGCCGGGCGCTCCTCGAGGAGGCCATCGAGTCCATCCGTAAAGCTCTTGGCAAACGGACCTAGTTCCCTTCCTCCTCACTCCTGATGCCACTCCCTGGCATCCTGGCCGGGCTTTCCCTCACCGGTTCAGGTGCACCTTGCACCTGCGGACGTGCACGGCGGGGACCGCTTTCGCCATTATCACCCAGATGCCGGTACATGTAGTAGTGCTCGATCTCCGCCTCATGGAATGACTCACCACGCACCCGAAAGCCTTCCTGCTCATAGAATCTCAGGGCCTGTGTCTGCGCATGGAGGAACACCTGCCTCAACCCCTGGCCACGCGCAGCCTCCACCAACGCCCGTAGCATGCCGGTTCCTGCACCCCTCCCGCGGTGGATGCGCAAAACCGCCAAACGTCCAATTTTTCCTTCGGGAGCGAGGCGACCCGTAGCCACTGCCTCACCCTTTTCACTCAGCACCAGGACATGCAGGCACTGCCCGTCTTTCCCATCCCAGTCGATCTCCGGCGGAACATTCTGTTCCTCCCCGAAGACTGTATTGCGTATCGTGCAAATCTCAGATTCCGCCTCTGAAAAACTCGTGAGCAAGATCGTCACCCTTCAGGCACCGTGACGGGTGGAAGCTCCCCAGTCAATCGATGACCGCGCCCGGACTCTCCCCTTCACCTCTCGCCAGCCAACTCCCGGAGTGGGACTGACCCATATAGTCCTCGAGACAGTTCCGTTACACCGCTGTGGATTAAGGGGAAGCTACAGAACTGCAGCCTTCCAATCGTATGCTGTCTGGCAGGGTTCCACCCCTGCCTCCGGACAAGCGCTGTTCTCATCCTCCGAACCCCGGGTGAAATTCCTGATCTACAGAACTGCCTCGACTCCCTCCTTGCCCCCCGGCCCCGCCTGCCGCATCCTGAGGCCGTGAGATTCCTGGTCCTCCTGACGGTCCTGTTCCCCTTCGCCAGCCTCTCCGCGGCCATCCGGGAACACGTAATCCTCTGTGGAGGTCCCGCCCTGCGGAAGTGGGAGGATCTGCGTAATGAAAATGAACAGCACGACCGGTGGTGGGCCAACTTCATCCGCGCCTCCACCCTCCGCATGGCTGAGATCCGGCTCAAGCACGGCAGCGAGGCCAATCTGGTCTGGATCGTCTACCGGCCCGGTTATCTCACCCGCGCCCGTGCTGACGGCAAATCCTATCCTGTCTGGATCCAGGAGCAGGCAGACAAACGCAATTGCCAGCTCATCTGGATCGATAGCGGCGCCCAGGCCATCGCCGCTATCAACGGACGTCCTGCCCGTTCCATTTTCACTTTCGACTTTTTCGGCCACTCCAATCGCTACGCCTTCATGCTCGACTACAGCAACGATATCATGGCCATCTCAAAGGCTTGGATCCACCAGCGGGATCTGGGCAGGATCAGGAAATCCGCCTTCTCCAAGGGGGCCACCTGCCAGAGCTACGGTTGTCATACCGGCGAGAGCATGAGCAGCGTCTGGCACCGGAAAGTCGGCAATCGCCTCATCGGTGCGAACGGGAAAACCAACTACAGCGAGGTTGGCCAGGGACGCCTGCCATACGTCACGGGCACGTGGGTCCGCTAACCGAGACTGAGGACGACCATGCGCTACGCTGACCTTGATGCACTCTATCACCAGACGTTCTTTTCCCTGCTGCAGCAGGCTCGCGAGGTGCATGAAGATCATTGGAGCGATTCCAGCGTCCAGCTTTGCGCGCTGCTCTCCATCAAGACAGGAGGCTGCTCTGAAGATTGCTCCTATTGTGCCCAATCAGCCCACTACCCCTCCGGACTGGATTCGGAGCGTCTCATGGAAAAGGGGCAGGTTCTTGAGCAGGCCCGGGTGGCCAAGGAAAACGGGTCCACCCGCTTCTGCATGGGCGCAGCGGGGAGAGGGGTAAGGATCGGTACTCGTGAATTCGAGTCTGTTCTTGAGATCGTACGCGAAGTAGCCGCCCTTGAAATCGAGGTATGCGTGACCCTCGGAGAACTGGGCGCAGAGGAGGCCGAAGCCCTCCGCCAGGCAGGCGTCACTGCCTACAATCACAACATCGATACCTCTCCTGAGAACTATCCCAACATCGTCACCACCCACGGCTTCCAGGATCGCCTCAACACGATCCGGCACGTGCAGGATTCCGGCATGTCGGTATGCTGTGGAGGAATCCTCGGCCTGGGAGAGACCGTCGAGGACCGCCTGCGCATGCTGGAAGTGATTTCAGAATTCAACCCTCCACCCGAGAGCATTCCCATCAACACGCTCATGCCCATGCCCGGGACCCCCCTTGCCGACGGCAAACCGGTCGACGCATTCGATCTCGCCCGCCTTATT
>DMYM01000193.1 GCA_003483645.1 Verrucomicrobiales bacterium | reverse complement strand
CGGAAGAGCAAGGCGGCCGGGGTGAAGTGGCTGGAACATCCCGGGGTGGTGATTGCGGCACAGGGGGGGCGCTGGAAGGAACACCTGATCGGGTCACAGGGGAAGGAGGTGATGTTTCTGAAGTTGGCTGACTTGAATGGGGACGGTCTCAAGGATGTGATCTGCACCAACCGGAATGGCCATATGGAATGGTTCCGGAGACTCAGGGGTGAGGAGGTGAGGTGGGAGGCTCATGCCTTCAAGCTGCCCTTTGGACTGCCACTGGGGAAATCAGTGGCGGTGGGAGACATTAACCTTGATGGTAAGGTGGATGTGGTGAGCACCAACCGGGGGCCTGAGCCGGCCAGGTGCGTGGCCTGGCAGAAGTGGTCGACGTCACCTGCTGACCGGAATTGGTCCAATCATGATATCGGAGGCACGGAGGGGGCGAAGTTTGATCTGATCGAACTGATCGATCTCGATGCGGATGGAGATCTCGACGTGATCACCTGTGAGGAGGTGGCCAACCTTGGCCTTTTCTGGTATGAGAATCCGCTCTATCCGTCAGGAAGGAACGATGGAAACCGTGCGCAATGAACAAATACGATTTATCTCAACATGAGGGGGAGATTTAACTGGTATTTTTAATCACTAAAGTACGCGCAATAAAGTCATGAGGGCATTGTCTTCGATCTGTCCAAACCACCGCCAACCATCCGAAACCGAAAGAAACCCAATTAACATATGATGCAATATATCTTCCTGTTGCATGTGAGAGTGAAATCCGTTTTCCGTCATAATCCATGATTTTCAGACCACAGATTCTTTTGCCGGGTGTTGCTTGCCAGGATGATGAATGGAAACCAGCTGTGTAGATCCAGCCTGTCATGAAGCACCAAAGAGGAATGATCAGATCTGAATAACTCCCAATAAAAAACGTCAAGAGCAAAGGTGGGATCGAAAGCACGGCAGCATCAGAAATAATCGCGACAAATCTTATCCAGAATCCTCCATATTGACTTCTGTCTCTCATCAGCAGGGAAACCGTATCATGAAGTTTCAGTATTAACCTATTTCAAAACCCAGGGTTAGGGGATGTGGAGCATCGAACCATCGCCCAGGTTCCTGAGATCGGTGCCGCTGTGAAGAGGCAGGGGAGTTCCCTACAATTCTTCTTCCCAGCCAGCCTCGAAGGGACCGGCTTCATTTTCCTCCGGAACGGGCGGGAGGAGGTCCTCGCGTTCAAGCAGGAGGGGAAGCGAGAGATCGGAGAGCAGGTCGGCGGGAGTCTTCAGGAGGGTGCCGATGAGCGGCACGATGCGGTCCAGTTCGGCGATGGCGCAGTGAACCATGGAGGAGACGATGTCGGCGTCGAATTGCTCGCGATCAAAGAGATTCGTAATGCGGAAGACGAGGTGCTGGCGGTCGAAATCAAACTCGAAGCTGCCCAGGGTGAGTTGCTTGTTGGCGCGCATGAGGAGTTCGACGGCCAGCGTGAGATGCGTGGACTCCGGGCTGAGGGGGCACTCGGCCACGATGGAGAGGGCGTTGAGCTGGGGAAAGGCCTGGGCGTGCAGGTGAATGTGAGTGTGATGCGCCTCGAAGTGAGCCTCCAGGACTTCGCGTCCCTCCACCGGCTCGCAGTGCCAGCCCTGTTGCCCGAAGGCCGTTGCAACGGATTGCAGTTGGAGGGAAGCAGGAGGATTCATGAAGGAAAGAGGATGGGGGTTGCGGAGCCCCACAAGTTCCATCCGGGGCGCGACTGCAAGCCTCAATTCGTGCTCTCCGGGCCATCAGCCTCCAGCGGAATGTCCGGAGGGATTTCATCGATCCACTCGTGGTCCATGCGGCCGGCGATGGCGCGGATCAGCAATTCCCTGCGAACCGGAAGAAGGGGGGCGAGGGAGGCCACCACCCCGGAGGTTTGTTCCTCGTTGAAGTGAATGACGAGTTGATTGTGCTCGTTTATTTCGGCATCCGAGATCTGAGACCAGTAGAGGACCTGGAGGTTTTCGTGAGGTTTAAAGAAAGGGAAGATCTCAATGCCGAGGGGAGTCAGGATGAGGTAGGCATGCCGGATACAGCGTAAGAACAGACGGAAGAAGATGAGGGCGGCGGGAAGGGGCGCGAGAACCCACCACCAGGAGACGAGGGGATCCTCAAGGAGGAGATTGAGAATGACGATAGCGATCGAGGCTCCTCCACAGATGGCGGCGAGCATCGCGAAGAGGGATGCCTGGGCACCGCGCGTGAAGCGCAGCTCCTTGTGTGGTTCGCTGATATCCTTGGGGCCGGGAAGCATTTTCTTCAGGTGGAGTTCGGGATGGGAAGGTTCAGGAGTTAGACCGCCGAGGAGCAGAATTGTTCGTATCGATTTCTGATTTTCTGGATCTACTTTCCCCGTATTTTCAGGTCCAGGGTTTTTCCGTTGCAGGCCATCCGATTGAGGTGGCGATTTTCCGCTTACGAATTTCCCTGCTCAAGGCCCGGGCACTGGTAACTTCCTGGCTCTGCGCAACGGCTCGTGCAGGAGCAGGAGAAGTGCCGGTGATTTCCGGTCCTTTCCTGTATGGCTGTCGCCGGGGGAGATCGGCAATGGAAGCCAACCTTGCCAGGCGGCCTCTGCCTCTACGGTAATAGTCACGGTGATTCAATTCGTGACTTCCCTTGACGGTGTTCACTCTACCCTGCAACCCTCGCGAGATGAATTTCCCCAGGAAGACCGGCGCTGGCCTGCTCGCTGCGGTGTTCGTGCCGTTCGCCCTGCAGGCAGGAGATCTCTGGCAGGCCGGGGCGGGGCGGGTCAGGATCACCCCTGTCCAGGAGATGTGGATGGCAGGCTATGGTTCACGTGCAAGGCCGGCCGAGGGGAAGGTCACCGACCTGTGGGCCAAGGCGCTTGTCCTCGACGATGGCAAGGGGAACCGCGGAGTGGTCGTCACCCTGGACCTGGTGGGAATCGATCGCGAAGTCGCCGGCAAAGTGTGCACCCGGCTCAAAAAGGAGTTTGGATTGGAGCGGCATCAGATTTCTCTCTGCACCAGCCATACGCATTCCGGTCCGGTGGTTGGACGGAACCTGGCTCCCATGCACTACGCGATTCTCGAGCCCGAACAGCAGGCCCTGATCGACGATTATGCGGAGCGCCTGCCGGGGCAGGTGTGCACGGCGGTGAACGGGGCAATCGATGCTCTCGCGCCCGCGAAGGTGCAGTGGGGGAATGGAAAGGCGGTCTTTGCCGTAAACCGGCGGGAGAACAAACCCTACGGGGCGGTACCCGATCTGCGGGCCAGGGGAGCCTTGAAAGGCCCCGTTGATCACGATGTGCCGGTTCTCAGTGTGCGGGGTGAGGAGGGAGAACTTCGTGCGGTCCTTTTTGGTTATGCCTGCCACGCCACCACCTTGGCTTTACAACAATGGAACGGTGACTATCCAGGCTATGCCCAAATCGCACTGGAGAAAGCCTATCCCGGCGCTACCGCGCTCTTCTGGGCCGGTTGTGGAGCGGACCAG
>DMYM01000044.1:3073-3373 GCA_003483645.1 Verrucomicrobiales bacterium | reverse complement strand
GAAGACACCTATGGGGATGCCGGCCTGGAGAAGACGATGGATCAGGAACTTACGGGACGCCCCGGTGAGCGCAAGGTGATCTTCGATTCCGGGGGCAGGAAGCTGCGTGATGAGCTGACGCGGCGGCCGCGCATCGGCCACACGGTGGTGACAACCTTCAATCTGGACTGGCAACGGCATGCTGAGAAGGTTCTCAGAGACCATTGCAAGCGGGGTGCATTCGTAGTCATCGACATCCCCACCGGAGAGGTGCTGGTGCTGGCTTCGAGGCCAAGTTACGACATCAACATCTGGATTCCC
>DMYM01000044.1:0-2660 GCA_003483645.1 Verrucomicrobiales bacterium | reverse complement strand
GCTTCCAGTTTCAAACCGGTGGTGGCCCTGACCGCGCTCACCGGGAAAGTGGTGGAGGAATGGACCGAGATCGATTGCCCGGACTACATCGAAGTCGGCAGGAAACCACCTGCCAAGATGTGGAACTGGACCCGTGAGCCGGAGGGGTTGATGAATGTGACTCGTGCGATCGCCCGTTCCAACAACTGCTGGTTTTACCAGGTGGGGATCGAGACGGGGCCGAGTGCCTTTCTGTCGACTGCCCGCAGGCTGGGCTACGGGTCCCGTTCGGGCCTGCCGCTCTTTGGAGAATCGTCGGGCCGGGTGCCCACCAACGAGTATGTCCTGAAACGATTTGGAAGACCCTTCACCGATGGAGATACCGCGAACTACTCGATCGGACAGGCCTGGGAGGCCACTCCGCTCCAGGTGGCTCAGTCCATGGCAGGTATTGCGAATGGTTCGGTCCTTCCCAAGCTGCAGATGATCCGACAGGTGCAGGATCCCGCCGGAGGAGTGCTGCAGGCATCTGAGCCCCAATCGCGAAATCCGCTTCATTTGGATCCTGATGCCGTGCAGGTGGTGCACCAGGGCATGTATGACGTGGCACATGCCGGGTGGGGCACGGGTCGGAGGGGTTCATTGAGCTTCGTCGAGGTGTGTGCCAAGACGGGCACTGGTCAGTGGAGACCGGCTAACAACCAGGAGATTGCCTGGTATGCCGGCTTCTTCCCGGCCGAAAACCCGCGACTGGCATTTGCCGTGCTCTACGAAGGTGATCCGAACGAGAAGGTTTCCGGGGGACGCAAGGCGGCTCCCATGATCCCGGAGTTTTTCGAGAACTTCAAAAGTGAGATCCAGGACATGATCAGACCGCCATCCAAGGCGCTTATCGTGGTGGAAGAACCGGAGGGAGGAGAGCCTGCCATTCCGACTGTCCTGCCTGTGGACGAGGATGGCAATGTCATCATCCCGAGCGGCAAGATTTTTCGGGCCATCCCGGTGGAACCGCACGAGGAGGACGGCGAACCGGTCGATCCGGTCGGGGAAGCCCTGCCCGCCATCCCGGTCGATGACGCGCCGGTGGCGATCCCGGTCGAGGAGGACGAGTAGGTCATCCAATTGACGCTGGACCTTTTGTCCACGACGGGTCAGACAGAGCCAGTTTTCTGAAGTTTAATGGATATTCAAATAGCAACCCTCTGCGATTTCGCCGCCGACTATGGGAACGGCAAACTGGTCATCAATGGAACCTTCGATGCGCTCCGGGCTTCCCAGCTCCCTGTCGTTCATCCCCACTGTTCCCTGGCGATGCGGATTTGTGTCCTTCCCGAGGATTCGGGTGATCACAAGATGACGATCAACATCATCGACGAGGACGGGAATTCGATTGATCCATCCAAGATGCCCATCCGGGCCGACATGCCGATTCAGGTGCCCGATGAAGTTCCCTTCCTGACTCGCAATCTCGTTCTCAACTTTCAGGGGCTCAAGTTCCCCGGTGAGGGGATCTATCATGTTGATGTTACAATCGATGGCGAACTGGTGGTGCGGCTTCCGCTGCGTATCGCGCAAACGCGGGACCAGCTGCAATCCGGTCAGCCACCGAAGGAGTAGAACCTGTTCAGGACAGGGATCTCATGGCCGCCCGCCTACTCTATGACTGCTCGCTGATCACAGGCACCTCCGGTGGCTTGGGTGAGGAGTTTTCGCATCAGCTCGCGCCGCACTGTCGTCGCATGGTGCTGGTTGCCCGCCGGGAGGAAGTCCTCAGGCAACTTGAGGCCAGGCTGCGAACCGACAATCCGGGACTTGAGGTGGCCATCTTTCCGGTGGATCTCGCGCGCGCAGCTGAACGTCGGAAATTAATTGACCAGGTGACGGGCACGGAGTGGGCGCCGAACCTCCTGGTCAACAACGCCGGGATGGGGGACTATGGTGAATTTACGACTGCCCACTGGGGAAAGGTGCAGCAGATGCTCGACCTGAACATGGCGGCCACAACTCATCTTACGCACGGGTTTCTTCCCGATATGCTGCGCTCGGGGCAGGGGGCGGTTCTGAATGTGAGTTCGTTGGCTTCACTGCTCCCTATCCCTGATTTTGCAGTTTACGCGGCCAGCAAGGCCTACCTCACCAGTTTCTCGGAAGCTCTGCGCCTGGAGCTTCGCGAGCATGAGATTCCCGTCCTGGCGGTTTGCCCGGGGCCGGTCCATACGAACTTTGGAGAAACTGCCGAGCGACAGGGTGCCTCTCTGGAGAGTCCCTCCCGCGAGTGGTTTTTCGTTCCCAGGGAAGAGGTTGTTCTGGATGCCCTGGTGGCGTTGCAACTTGACCGGGCCCGGTCCTACCCGGGATTGAAGGTGGCTCTCCTGGCCGCAGGGCTCTCCATCCTTCCCATGGCAGCTATCCGCTACCTGATGAGTTATCGGCCCCGCAGCGTGTCCGAGGACGATTCGTAGATCCTCTTCGCCATGTCCGGTAACCGTAAGAAATCCAAGAGCCAGCGTTCCGCCTGGGGAGCTCCGGCCCTTGGTCTTGGGCTGGCACTCCTGGCCATCCTCGGTCTGGTCATCCTGCTTACGCCCCTGGGGGGAAAGATCAAGCGGGGGCTCAAGGAGGTATTTGGTTCGGAGACGATCGTTGTGGAGAAGGAAGGGACTGATCCGGAGAGGGCGCCG
>DMYM01000503.1:2776-5329 GCA_003483645.1 Verrucomicrobiales bacterium | reverse complement strand
AACATTGCCGCTCGCTGCGGATCTGCATCCGCCAACCCATCGACTATCCCTGACATCAAATGATGCCGCAGCCCCGTGACCTCGAGTTTCCGCTCCTTGAGCAACGGATCGAAGCGGGAATCGTTTGCCATGTCCAACCCTTCGATCCACGCCATCGCCTCCTGTGGGCTTGCGCCCGCCCACCCTGCCAGGGCCGGCTTCATGTCATCCTCCTCAGTATCGGCTCCGAATATGACCGCATCCACTCCTGCAACCGCGCCCCAGGCATAATGAAACTCCTGGAACTCCGCACTCCGGTGATCCTTGTGCTCAATCTGTTCGCGAATGAGCAGGGCATTGCCGGCAGTCAGTCCCTGGATCAGCTTGGAAAAGGCCAACCGCTGCGCGACCGGGTCGGAGGACTTCCGGAACGTCTGGCCCAGTTCACCGATATCCGCTTCGCTGAGGATGATCTTCTCCGCCAGCATCCGGGCGACCTCATCCTTTCCGATTGATTTACTCCCGGTAGCGGACTCCCCCGCCGTCCCCGCCGCGGAGTCTGCCTTTCCGCTGGAAATTCCATCCTGAGCCCCTGGCCTCGGGTCGCTATTCCCCGGCCTTATGGAAACGGGCGGACCATCCGATCCGGAGGGCAGGACAAAGTAGCCAGCCAAGAAGGCCAGAACCGCCACCAATCCCCACCCAAGGTGCACTTTGGTCGATTTATTCATCACTCTTGCTTATCAACTCCACACTCGTCACTTCCAGACCGACATCTTCGTGCACAGTCTGAACCCAGAGCCAACCGAGTTCCTGTCCCACGGAGGACCCGGGGAAGCTCTCTTTCATGCGCGGGATCTCGTCCAGGTTAAGTTCGATCTCAAACCTTCCTTCCGTTTCCTCTGCCAATTCGATTTTCCGCGAAAGGTCGTACTTAGCCGAAAGCACCCCTCGCACCCGGTGGGTGCCAAAACCAAACCCAACCGCGCAGCTCCGCTCCAGCCGCCCCACCACCCGCAGACGCGCCCCCTCTGTCAACAAGACCGGCGTTCCATTGGCGTCAGACGGACCCACCACCACACTGTGAAGGAGAACAGGCTCGTTGCGTTCCCCGAAGTCTCCACGGAACAAGTGGGTCTCCGCACGCAGGGAGCCGGGACGCTCTCCCGCGCCTGATCGCCAGTGCCCCTGGCGAACGTCGTGCTGCAGGTCGCATTTCCAACTCTTGACCGACTCTCCTCGTGGAAGAGCATCAAAGTCCGTCTCCCTCTCCAGCGCGGCCACCACATGGTGGTCGGCAGGAACATCCCGTGTTTTCCCATCCGCCAGCCGCGTGACCCGTACCAAGCCCTCGTAGACGGCCAGTCGAGTCGCAGAATCATCGGCGATCACGTTGAACTGGGTTCCGAGAACTTCCACCTCCGCAGAGGGAGTCTGCAGGAGCAAAGGATGCCCGGACGGCTGCGGAGCGACATCCAGGGAAAGCTCTCCTTTCCTCAAATGAATACGTTTGCCCTCCAGTCCCTCCGAGAACGTGACGATCGCGGGCCCGGAAACCCAGACCTTGGTCCCATCATCAAAGGTCAGTTCCGCCCAGGAATCGGCCGCCCCTACTTCAAGCGTTCCACCCGCGAGTTCATCACCAACCTTGAGCCTACTGATCGGCCGACCTCCATCTCCGGTCCAGCGAACTGCTCCGTTCCACTCGGCAATACGCACGATCGATGCGAAACCTGTATCTGGCGCCCGCAGGAAAAGGACCCCTGACACGCCGAGAAGAATCAGCGCTGCCGCCGCACCCAACAGCCAGACCGTCGTCCGGCGTCTCCTGTCGACGTGAACACTGTCGCCTCTTCCCTGCGCAGTCCACGACTCAGGCGTCACCCCCGTCTCCAACAGGTCAGCGTGGAGCCCAAGGTAATGCAGATAGCGTTTCTGCGCGTGAGCATCACCATCGAGCTGCACTTCCAACGCGGCGAATTCCTCCACCGTGATGGTCTTGTCGACCAGTCTGGTCAGCAACTGGTCAAGCTGTCCGTGGTCAGCGTCAGGCATCGCTCCAACCCTCCTGCCTCATCGTTTCTCCAATGCACTCGAGGAGGCGGGCCCGGATCTTCTCAAGCGCGTAATAGAGCTTGTGCATGCTCACTCCCGTGCGTTCTGCCTCCTGCTTCACCGCGCCGTGCTTGGAATAGCGCAGTTGCACCCACTTGCGCTCCTGTCCATTCAATTTGCCGAGGCAGACCTCCAACGCCCGGCGGCGCGTTTCCACCAGGCTCACTTCGTTCTCATATACAGCATTGAGCTGCTCCAGCAATCCATCCGAGAAGACCAGTTTCTCGCGGGCTTGCCGCTGCCGCCACTTCTGCACCTCAAACCAGGCAAACTTGAGTGCCCACGGTACGAACGGTCTCTCCTGATCAAACTGGTCCCACTTCTCCCAGAGTTTGACACTGACTTCCTGAAGTAACTCACCCACGTCGGCCGTCCGCGGCATCATCATGAACAGGTAACGCTCTACCTCCGCCTGGTGGCGGGTCCAGAGACGGACAAATTCAGCAGTAGGATCCATGA
>DMYM01000503.1:0-2393 GCA_003483645.1 Verrucomicrobiales bacterium | reverse complement strand
TGCTCAATTCCCAGAAAACAGGGGATTCCCGCCTACTCGAAAAATGGTGGAACCTCCGCCACCCGTGTCCCGGCAATCATTTCCTCCACGTAGCTGGCGAGCCGGTCGACAATCCTTTCGGTGAAGGCTGCTCCCTTCGCGGCGGTGGCGGTCGAGGGCTTCTGATCCTCCTGATCGGCCCACATGTCACTCCGCACGTTTCCCGGAAAGGCGGCCAGCCCGATCGAGGTTTCGAACTCCTGGGCGTGGCCGGGCAGGTCCTCCGGAAGCCGGGAACCGGAGTCCAGCAACTCCTCGGCGTCCTTCCCGGTAAGCACATCCCAGTAAGGCAGGAAATGAAGGTTGACCTGGAATTCGCGCAGGAACTGGTCCCACACCGCCTCGCAGGCTGCCACGTTTCCCCCGTGTCCGTTCAGGACCAGGATATTCCTGAAGCCCGCCAGGCACATGCTTCGCACCAGGTCGTTGACCACCGCCAGAAAGGTGCCGGGACGGAGGGTGAGGCTGCCACGGTGCTTCATGTGGTGCTCACTGATCCCCGCCATCAACCCTTCCGCCACCAGCACTCCCGGCTGCAGCCGTTCCGCGACCGCGTGGGCCACGTGGGTCACGCTGCGCCAGTCGTGCTCCATCGCCAGGTGCTCGAGGTGTTGCTCCACCGCCGCCACCGGAATGATGCAGGCCTGCAGTTCACCGCTCTCCATGCGCTCCCGGAATTCCCGGCGCGTCAGTTTCCCCAACCGAACTTCCATGGGCTTGAGCATGAGACCCTCCCCGTCACAAGTCACCGTTTTTCAGTAGCGACAGGAGCGGCCCGCGCAGTCTAGGATTTCGCGATGATCTCTCTCAGGAGCCTGGCCGCCACTCTTGTGCTCTCTCTTGCCTCTCTGCCGGAGTCGCTCCACGCCGAGGAGGCCCCCTTCGAGTTCACGCGCATGATCGCGCACTGGGACGAGTACGGTCATGCCGATTACCTCTCCTTCGTCGATGACGCCCAGCCCCAGGTCGCGCAGGTCGGCTTTTACGGAGCACACTTCTGGAGCCTGGTTCACACCCCGCAATTCGGCGGCTACCCGGCTCACTTCCCGGTCCGCGGCTTGACCGAGTGCAGCGCATGGTTCCGCACACTGAATGGCGAACTCAAGAAGCGAAAGGTGCGCGCAGTGGGGCACTTCAACATCGAGTTCCTGGTCGGTGATCCCGATGGCCCGATGGGCCCGCGCGGGTTTTTCAAGTGGTACCGCGACCACTGGGACGAAAAACGCCTGGGACCGAAGCCCGTGAAGGATCCCGTGGACTTTCTGGAAAAGAAAGCCGACGGCACGCCCATCGTGAACCGCAGCTACGCCATCGGTGGCATGAGCGAGTACTGGGCCTGCCTGCGCAACCCGCACTGGCAGATCGTCCTCAAGGCCTGGGTCAGGCAGGGCATCGCGCTCGGGGTGGACGGCTACGTGACCAATTACTTCTACCGGCACGAGTGCCACTGCGATCACTGCCAGTCCGCCTTCCGCTCCTATCTCTCGAAGCGCCATTCCCCAGCCGAATTGAAGAAGAGGTTCCGCATCACCGACCTCGCCGCTCACAAGTTCGGGGCCATCGTCTCCTGGCATGATCCCAAGACCACCACCCCACTCAAGCTTGAGATGCTGCGCTTCTCACAGGCCTCCAACAAGAAGGCCTTCGATGAGGTCTTTCTCAAGTTCGGGAGATCCCTGAAACCGGATCTCCTCGTGGCCCAGTGGAACCACCTCGGCAACTTCGTAGCGATCAGTGGAGACGAGCGCTGCCTCCTGCCCGCCGATCTCTGGGCCAAGGACGAATCCTATCTCTGGTACAGCACCGGCGACTCCGCCAACAAGAGCGACCTCGAGAATCGGGTTCTCGGAGATGCCGTTCTTCAGGCCCGGTTCATCCGCGGTGCCAGCGGCGACAAACCCTTCACCCTGGGCAAGTATGAGAGCACCCGCATTCGCACCGCAATCGCCGAGCTGGCCGCCAACGGGGGAACGCCCATGGGCTTCTACACCCGCTTCACCGATCCCGAAGCTCGCAAGGAAATCGTGCGCTACTACCAATTCCTCAAACGGCACGAGCATCTCTACCGGGCCAACCGCTCTCACGCCGAGGTCATTCTCGCCTACCCGCGCAAGAGCGTGCACCAGGGCGACCTGGCCGCTCTCGAACGCTTCCGCACGCTGGGCCGCAAACTCCTCGACCGGCACGTCCTCTTCGATGTCCTCCCCGACGACCTCGTGCCCACCGGGCGGGACAAGCACCACAAAACGGTGCTCACCGTGGACGAGCTTTCCCCCGCTCTGCCCAAAACGCTGAGCCGTTTCGAAGCACCCTACACCGTGCGAGTTTCCGCCAGCAGGCCTGCCCAGCGCAAC
>DMYM01000526.1 GCA_003483645.1 Verrucomicrobiales bacterium | reverse complement strand
CCGATCGCCCAGATCGCCCAAGTGGCCTGCGTTTCGCTGAGCCCGCCGGACTGGATCGCACCCACGAGATCGTTCCACGCCGCATCGCCGCGGCGAACGAGCTCGTCCTGCCCGTGCACCCGCCAGACGTGGACGTCCGAACCGAGATCCTCCAACAGCTCCTCGAAGCTCCAAGCCTTGATATCCTTTTCCCGCTTCGCGGTATCCCACTTTGCCCGTGGGATGAGCAGTGACTCTTTGTGAATCAGCCGGAACACCCGCCCTTGATACTTCGCGTTCTCCTCGGGCGTCCATTTGTCCTTGGGGACATACTCGGTGCCGTAAACGGATCCCCAGCCGGCAATGTAGAGAGCACCGTCGGGGCCGATCTCGATATCTGTCGGCCTGAATAGAGCGCGCCCCTTCGCGCCCTTGTAACCGAGATCGCCGCCCTGCGTCGCCCCTCCATCGACGATTTTCCACTTCTTCTCAGCGGGCACCTGTAACGCACCGTCCCACTTCGGGTTGTAGAGGAAGATGCAGTTGTTCGTCCAATCGGCGATCAGGTGATGATCGCGATACTTCTCCGGGAAGTGCTCGGAGGTGTAAAAGGCGACACCCGTCCCGGAGCCGCTCACGCTCGGGAACAGATCGGAGGACGGCGCGACCGCGATGTGCTTTCCCATCCAGTCGAACTTCCATTGGTGGCGCATCGAGTAGTGACCGTGGCGGATCGGCATGAAGATGCGCTCGCCCGGTGCGCCGGGGTCGTTGTCGGTGGCGAGCCAGTTGAAACCGCTGTCCATGCACATGTCCCACGGGTTGCGCATACCGCGGGCGTAAAGCTCAAGGTCGTGCCCGCCGGGCCGGCAGCGGAACACCCCGCCCTCCTTCTCGTCCTTGTTCATGGGGTGGTAGCTTTTCGGGTAGGTGTCCCTGGTGTAGACCTCCGTCAGCGGGTAATCCGTCTTGTCGTCCGACTTGATGCCCTGCAGGTCACGGATCGGCTTCGGCGCGTTCGGCTTCACCCAGGTGTTGCCCATGGTGAAGTAGAGCCAGCCGTCGGGTCCCCAGTTCAGGCCGTGCACACTGTGGCGCAGGTTGTTGAGACCGGTGTAGATGATCTGGTACTCGTCGGCGACGTCGTCCCCGTCGGTATCGCGCAGCACCGTGAGCTCGGGGGCGTTGGCGACCCAAAGTTCGTCGCCCTTCCAGGCCATCGACTGCACGCAGTTCAGCCCCTCGGCGAAAGTCTTCACCGTCTCGGCGACGCCGTCGTCATCCGCGTCGATCAGAATCTTGATGTAGTCGGTGGGTGAGTCTTCCTTTGGGCTCCGGTATTGCGGGCCTGCTCCCACGTAAAGTCGCCCTTGTCTGTCGAAACAGAGTGAGGAGGGGTTGATGATGTGCGGTTCCCTGACGAAAAAGTTGATGGAGAATCCCTCCTCGACCTCAGGGAGCGCATTCCTGTCGATTTCGGCGAAACCGGGCGAAGTGATAACGAGTGCAGCCAGAGTGGCGGAGAGAATGAGGCGGGTCGGTTTCATGAGCTAGGAGTCAGGATAGAATACATCGGAATCATCAATGTCGGGAATGCCCACCACCAGGACACGCATTTTTCCCACTGCACCGTGGATTACACCGGGAGGGATATGAATCATGGTGCCGGGGTGAACCGCGTGTTCCTCACCATCGAGAATCACGGAACCTTCCCCCTCAAGCACGTAGTAGAGTTCGGTGGCACGCTTGTGGTAGTGCGGCCTGGCACCATCAATGTCCACGGTGTGAGCCCACGCAGCAACATTCTGGTCACCCTTGCTGATAAGTCGATAGCGGTGCCCGCAGGCGCTGCGTTCCCGCGGGGCGTCATGCTCGTGGCGAAGAATGAGCTTCCCTGGCGACGGGGGAGTCGGTCTGTTTGCCATCCCGCAGATTGCATGTAATGGAACCTGATCCGTCGATTCCGAAATTGCGGGGGCCTAGCACTTCCGGGTGAAAGCAGAGTTCAATCTCAGGTGCACATGCAGGATCGAAGCGGCTGGTGTATCTCGTGATGATATGGTGCCTCACGGAGCAGCGGATCCATTCTCTGCAGGGCGAGTGGGAATTCAGCCGCACCGGACTTCTCGTCGCACCGTGCCTGCACCGGGACATTCCCGCTGCGAGCTGCCCCGCAATATGTCCTAACGTTGCGGCCGGCGCATGGTGGCGAGTCGGTATTTCATGACCGCATCCGTGATGGCACTGGCGATCGTGCGCTGATAGGTTACATTGGCTATGAGGCGGGCCTCGTAGGAGTGGCTCATGAAGCCGCCTTCCAGGAGGATGGCTGGATGCCTGACTCCGGTGAGAACACTGAAGCGGGCACGCCGGATCCCTCGATCGGGCCGTCCGGTCTTGAGCAGGCAGGTGCTGTGCACGGCGGTGGCCAGAGCGATGTTGGCGGAATCCTGGGTGTTGCCATTGCGGAGTTGGAAGTCATTCTGGTGAAGTCCGCGTCCATAGTGGGCCACCCCGGCGGGAGAGAGCGTAAAGGTTTCGATGCCCTGGGCGCGTCCACGGCCACCGGAATTGAAGTGGATGCTGATGAAGATCGCATTCTGAAAGCGGTTGGCATAAATGACACGTTCCGCGAGGGAAAGGGTGTGGTCGGAGTTCCGGGTCATGATCACCTTGAAGCGGCGGGCCTCGAGTTGTTGCTTCAGGATACGGGCGACAGCAAGATTGTAGGTGGCCTCCTTTCCGTAGCGATTGACCGCCCCCGGGTCGTTGCCGCCGTGACCGGGATCGATGATGACGGTGTCGAAGGGGGTGGAAGTCTGAATGTTGTAGAAAGGGCGCAGGACAGGATCGACCAACTTGCTCAGGTCGATACGGGAGACGAGGTAGCGTCCCTGGTGAGGAATGACCTTGAAGCTGAACACGAATTTCACGTGGTTCATGAAGACTTCCTGTCCTCCAATGGTGAACTTGATCTTGACTGTCTTGTTCTCAAGTTCAAGGAACGAGCCGTTCACCTTCATGGAGTGGAAATTGTAGAACTTCCTGATGCTGCCGACAGTGACGTAGTTGTGGCCATCATGTCGCACCTTTTCCCAACCATCATCCAAGCCAGCAGCGGAGGCCGTTAGTGTAGGGAACAGCAGTCCGTCCAGGAGAAGCAGAAGGGATTTACGGAAGGATCGGGAAACGAAACTCATCGACGGGGGTGACCGCTGGAGAATACACGCCGTAATCGGCCGATTTTGCGGGTCTTTGGGAGTAAGATTGGCCTGAAAGGGAGACTCTCGCAATTAGAAAGCTTCTCGACAGTGGAGCCCGGTGCTTTTACGGCTCCCTTCCATGTGATTGCGGAAGTTGCCGGAAAATACCGTGCACAATGGGGCGAGGGGCCACTCTGGTGGCAGGGATGCCTCTATTACGTTGATATTGAAGGATGCAGGGTGCTCGCTTTTGACCCACATTCGGGGGAGGAGAGATTGTGGGAGACTGGTGAAAGGGTCGGCACGCTCGTGCCCCGCCGGAACGGGGGATTCCTGATGGCGGGAGACTCAGGTTTCGCCTTTCTCGATCCAGGGAGTGGTCTCCTGACTCCGCTGGGGGATCCTGAAGCTGACAAGCCTGGGAACCGGTTCAATGACGGGAAATGTTCGCCCGATGGACGCTTCTTTGCGGGTTCGATCAGTCTGGCGAGGAAGCAGGGCGACGCCGCATTCTATCGACTGGATCCCGATCGGCAGATCAGGAAAGTCTTCGGGGGGGTGACTAATTCAAACGGGG
>DMYM01000247.1 GCA_003483645.1 Verrucomicrobiales bacterium | reverse complement strand
AGGCCTTACTCCATCCCAGCAAATAGCATTGATCCGTAAACGGGTGGCCACCTTTGCCCTGACCCAGTATGATCTTCTCAATAACGCACTCATGCCCGCCCTGGCTGAAGCCGGTATCAGGATTCTCAAACTCAACGAGCTTTCCCAGGGACAGGATCTTCAGGTCGACAGCTTCTTCTCGGAGATGATCTATCCCCTCCTGACTCCTCTCGCCATCGACGAGGAGAGTCCGCCCCCCTCCATCCAGAACCTGCGCCTTTTCATCGCATGTCGTATTGAGAACCCGGAGAAGCAGGAGGGACGGTATGCCTTTGTCCCCCTGCCGGAAAACCTGCCTCGCTTCATTCCCGTGCAGTCCAGCAAAGGCAACAGTTTCGTCACCATTGAGGACATCGTACAGCGCCAGATCGGGGAGCTTTTCCCCGGGGAAACGGTAGAAGCCAGTGCTCCCTTCCGGATTACGCGCAACAGCGACATTGCGATTCAGGAAGAGGACGCCATCGACCTGGCCGGAGAGATGGCGGAGGTTCTTGCCGCACGACGCATCGGCACGACTATCCGGGTCCAGATAACCAAGGGCACACCCCGCGACCTCCTGCGACTGGTCCAGGAAGTGACGCGTTCCGGACCCGCCGAGCTTTATCGCGTGGGAGGCCTGCTCCAGCTCGCCGACCTGATGCAGATCAGTCAGCTCAGCGACTATGAGGAGCTGAGCAACCCTCCCTGGCCCCCGCTACCCTCGCCGCTGATCGACTATAGCACCTCCATCTTTGAGGTGATCGGCGCCAGGGACGTCCTCCTTTTTCATCCTTACGAGTCCTTCGATCCAATCGTCCGCATGTTGGAAGAGGCGGCCCACGACCCGGATGTCCTTGCCATCAAACAGGTTCTTTACCGGACCGCCAGTGATTCCCGCATCATTTCGGCATTGATACGGGCGGCTGAAAACGGAAAGCAGGTGACCGTCCTCGTCGAGTTGAAGGCCCGCTTCGACGAGGCCCGGAACCTTCAGCGCGCGGATATGCTGCAACGAGCCGGTGTTCAGATCGTCTACGGAGTGAAGGATCTCAAGACTCACGCCAAGGTCACCCTCATCGCGCGCAACGAGGACGGGCGTCTCAAACGCTACGTTCATCTTGGCACCGGCAACTACAACGAGACTACCGCGCAACTCTACACCGACGTCTCCTACCTCACCTGCCACCCCCAACTGGTCGCAGATGCATCTCACTTCTTCAATGCGGTGACCGGGCGTTCCAAGCTCATGCGCCTGCAGAAGATCTACGCAGCTCCCGTGCACCTGAAAGACCGTCTCATGGAGCTCATCGAGGCCGAAGCTGATCGGGCACGGCACGGGGAATCGGCCCTCATCATGGCCAAGTGTAATTCGCTCCAGGATCCCGATGTGATTGAATCCCTTTACCGGGCTTCCCGGGCGGGCGTTAAGATCAAGCTTAACATCAGGGGCATCTGCTGTCTGAAGACCGAAAGCAAGCGCTACTCAAAGAACATCGAAGTGCGCTCAATCGTGGATCGCTATCTCGAGCACGCCCGTATCTTCTACTTCCACCATGGAGGTGATCCCGAAGTCTACTTCTCCTCGGCGGACTGGATGACGCGCAATCTGGAGAAGCGGGTGGAATTACTCGTTCCGGTGGAAGACCCGCCCAGCAAGAAGCGACTCATCCGGATCCTGGAGGCAGCGTTCCGTGACAATACCAACGCCTTCCGGATCCTAAAGGACGGGACCAGCGTTCCTGTCGTTCCGGCCAAGGGTGAAAAGAGGTTCCGATTCCAGGAACACCTCTACAAGACCGCCAGCAAGGCCGCCAGAGTCCGCCAGCGCGAACGCTCCGCTACTTTTACGCCCCACCGCCCTCCCGGGAAGCAGGAGGACAAGTTTGAATGAGGTGGCACCAAAGGGCTCAGGAATTGTAATCGGGCCTTGATTCCCGGAGGATTCAGGCGAGACTGCGCCGCCTGTTGCGGCAGCAACAATCCCTCGTGCACAGTAGGTCTGTATACTGGACACTGTATACCGAACACTGAAACGGGCCTGTAGTTCAACGGATAGAACGGTGGTTTCCGGAACCACAGATCGGGGTTCGATTCCCTGCGGGCCTAGTGCGACTGAAAGCAAACAGGACTCCCCGGGGATCGGGAGCCTCCGTTCTCCCCTACTTGAGAGGCTGTTTGCCTTTCTGGAAATACCGACTGTAGCGAGACACCAGTTCCGGGTGCTGTGCGGCAACGTCGTGCTTCTCCCCGATGTCGTTTTCGAGGTCGAAAAGGGCGTAGCGGTCCTTGCCGCGCGGATGGAGCTTCCACTTCCCCACCCTGATGGCCCAGGGCCAATAGAGGTATTCATGCTTCCGCTGTGCCTCAGTTCTGCCCAGCAATTCCGGCAGGTAGCTGATACCGTCAATCTTCCCGGGCACCGCTATCCCCGCCACTTCGCAGGCGGTGGGCAGGAAGTCCCAGAAGGCACTGGGATGATCGCTCACGCTCCCCGGTTTGATTCGCCCTGGCCAGCGGGCGATGGTTGGCACCCGCAGTCCACCCTCATGCATGCTGCGCTTGTGCCCGGACAGGGGACCGCTGCTCTTGAAGAAACGGAGGGTCTGCCCTCCTTCATCCGATGGTCCATTGTCACTGCTGAAAAGGACCAGGGTGTCCTTGGCGAGGTGCAGTTCCTCCAGGAGGTCCAGGATCATGCCCACGCTACGATCCATCCGTGAAATCATCCCCGCATAAGCGGCATGGGGATGACTTTGTCCGCAGTAGCCCCTCGTGTATTGGCTGCCGTAACCCGCGTTCTTTCCCCCGCCCGTGTTACCCACCCCCTCGATCCGGGGTTTCTCGGACCATCCCAGTTTGAGATAAGGTTCCATGGAATCCTCGGGCACGGTCAGTTCGGCGTGGGGAATGCAGAAGGGCACGTAGAGGAAAAAGGGATGATCCCTGTTCCTGCGCACCCACCCCAGGGCTTCCTTGACCAGTTCGTCGTGGCTGTAGGTCCCCGCATCCTTCCGGTATTCCCCGTTGACCCGCAGATCGTGGTTTTTGGGGTAGAGGACCTTCTCCCCGCTGCGCCAGAGGAATTCCGGATAATAAAAATGGGCAAAGCCCTGGTTGTCGAAACCAAGGAAATGATCGAAGCCCTTCTGGTTGGGGCTCCCCGGATGGCCGGGTCGGCCAACCAGTCCCCACTTGCCCACCATGCAGGTCTTGTAACCGGCCTCCTTCAGCAGCATGGCGACCGTGACATCGCCCGC
>DMYM01000109.1 GCA_003483645.1 Verrucomicrobiales bacterium | reverse complement strand
GCGACTCGCTTTCTTCTCCTCGCTCCGTTGCCGCCACCGCCAAACATTTCCTGGCCTACAGCTTCCCCTCCAGCGGACGGGACCGCACTCAATCCCTCCTCCCCGAACGCTACCTCCGCGAACACTTCCTCCCCCCTTTCATGCGCGCGGTGGAACAGAATGTGCAGGCGATCATGGTGAACTCCAGCGAAGTGAACGGCCTGCCCGTGCACGCCAACCACAACGTGCTCACCAAGCTCCTGCGCGGCCAGATGAAGTTCAGGGGCGTGGTGGTCACTGACTGGGAGGACGTAAGGAAACTTCACAGCCTTCATCGGATCGCGCCCAACATCAAGGAGGCCGTTCGCCTCTCGGTGGAAGCCGGCATCGACATGTGCATGGCACCGGACGATTTCCACTTCACCGACAACCTGATCGAACTGGTCAAGGAGGGGCTCATCCTGGAAGAAGCGCTCGACACATCCGTTCGCCGTATCCTGCGGCTCAAGTTTGCCCTCGGCCTCTTCGAGAATCCCTATCCCGACCCGGCCGCTGCCGGTGAAATCGGCAAGGAGGATGCACATGCACTTTCCAGGCAAGCCACCCGCGAGTCTCTCGTCCTCCTCAAGAATAATGGAGTCCTCCCCCTGTCCAAGGAAAGCAAGATCCTGCTCACCGGACCCGGTTGCCACTCGTTGTCCGCTCTCCATGGAGCCTGGTCCTACACCTGGCAGGGGACAGATGAGGCGGCCTACCCGGAGACCCTTGACACCGTCCTGGAAGCCTTCAATGCCCACCACGGTCGCGACAACGTCCTCTGGGCGCGGGGAGCGCAGTGGGACGGATCCACCGACTTCGATTACGCTCTGCGCAAGGCACGGAATGCTGATGTCATCGTGTGCGTCCTGGCGGAGAAACCTAGCACTGAAACTCCCGGGAATATCAACGATCTGTCCATGCCCGAGAACCAGCTGCGCCTGGTAAGACGCCTCGCCACCGGAAAGCCCCTTGTCCTTGTTCTCCTGGAGAATCGCCCCCGACTCATCACCAAGGTCGCAGGGCTTTGCCATGCCATCATCTATGCCGGGCAGCCAGGGCCCCACGGTGGCGGCGCGCTCTACGAATTACTGACCGGCCAGTTCAATCCCTCGGGACGGCTTCCTTTCACTTACCCTCGCGATCCACACAACCTCCTCCCATACGATCACAAGCACAGTGACAGTGTCGGTCCGGACGCGGACACCCCCGGGTTCAATCCCCTCTACGAATTCGGACACGGACTGAGCTACACAACCTTCAAATACGACAAGCTTGAAGTGCCGCCCGGCCCTCTCACCCAAATCGGCAGTCTCAGTCTGTCAGTGGAGGTCACCAATACCGGCCCGCGCAAGGGAACGGAAACCGTCCATGTTTTTGCCCGTGACCTGTTTGCCGCGATCGTCCCCCCGGTTAAACGCCTCCGGGCTTTCAGCCAGGTCGAACTCTCACCCGGTGAAACCAAGACCGTCACCTTTGACATCCCCGTCACCGATCTCGCCTATTTCGGTCCGAAAAACTATCCCATCCTGGAACCCGGGGAGTTTGAGGTGATGATCGCCGACCAGAAAGCCACCGTCACCGTGCAGTAGGGCTCCGGAAGAGCGGCAGGAGCCATTGACCCTTATGCTACGGTTCTTTCATACCATCCTGTGACCCGCCTTCTCCTCATCGCCATCCTCATGCCGCTCTGGGCCTCCCTTCCCGTCCGGGCCCAGGAAGGACCATTGGTCACCTCTCCCACCAAGGCCCCGCCCAATCCCTATCAGTATCGCAAGACCGTTTACCCGTGGCGCCGGAATATCACCGCCACCATCTTCTGGATCGGCGAAAAACCGGGCGGACAAAATACCACTTCCAATCACCACTCCTCCTGGGACGGCGAGTGGGCCAAGAACTACGGCGGATACGACGACCCAGATCCAAAGGCACGGGAAAATTTTGCCCCCAGGGCCTTCCGCCCCGGTCTCAATCCGTTCTACGTGGCTCTCCCCTACAACGACTGTCTTAACCACCGCCTGCACCGCCCCGAAGCCTCCCGGGTAATCCCCTGGTTCTCTCGCTATAATCCACCGCCGGGTGAGAGCATCTGCAAGGGCCGTTGGATCCAGCTCTACTACCGCGGCAAGGTCTGCTACGCCCAGTGGGAAGACTGCGGACCCTGGGTCACCGACGACTGGAAATACGTCTTCAATGGCCACCCCCCGCGCAACAACAGGGCCGGCATTGATGTCTCCCCGTCCGTCCGCGACTACCTCGGCCTGAAGTCCGGCGAGAAGTTGCACTGGCGCTTCGTGGAGTTCGGTGGGGTTCCCCGGGGGCCGTGGTCGTGGTATGGATCCAACAACCCCTTCGTCGACCCGGAGGTCGATCCCGACGTGGCGGTGGTGCGCCGACTTTACCAGTATCTTGAGCAGAAGAGGCTGGAAGAGTTCCGCAGGAAGCAAAATCAGCCGCCAAGGTAGCAACTCTGCGCTCCCTTTTACGCAAAGACGCAAAGGGATGTGCCCGGTGCCGCCAAAGCACTGCCAATCTCACGCGCGCTCCAACAGGTTGCGAAGGTGCAGGATGATGCGCGCCGTCGCTCCGCGATGTTGTTCGAGCACTGCCGTGGCGCTGGCGG
>DMYM01000538.1:611-3207 GCA_003483645.1 Verrucomicrobiales bacterium | reverse complement strand
CCTTGGCCAGGTTGGTGTAGGCGATGCCATCGTCGGGGCGCAGTTCGATGAGGCGCTTGAGGTGCATCTCGGCCTTGGCGAACTCACGACCACGGATGTAGCCCATGGAGAGGTAATTGTGGGCGTCCGGGGAATCGGGCTCGAGGACCCAGTATTCGAGGAAGAGGATCATGGCCTCCGTGGTCCGCTGCTCCTTCATGAGTTGCTTGCCGAGATTGAAGCGGGGAGCCGAGAAAGCCTCCTCGAGGTCAGAGGCCTCCCGCCACAGGCGCTTGGCCTCGGCCATGTTTCCGTCCTTCAGGCAGATGGCGGCGAGGGTGTTGCGGGACTTGGCGTCCCTGGGATCACGCGTCACCACCTGCTCGAAGAGCGGCTTGGCCTCGGCAAACTTTTTCTGCAGGAAGTAACTCTGCCCCAGGGTGGCCATGATCTCATTGATCTGGTCCCTGACCGACTCGTTCTCGATGCTTGCGATGAAGACGCGCTCGGCCTCGTCGGGCATCTGGTTTTCGATGTAAGTCTTTATGAGGACCGAGGGCCGCAGCCCCATGGGCGGTTCGAACCGGCTACCCTCGAAGGGGCGGATCCGGGAGAGGAGTTCTTCGTCGGGGATGGCGAGAGCCTTGAGGTGCTCCGCGACCTCTTCGAGATCGATTGCACCCCGGTAGATCGCAGCCATGCGCCCATCCTTGTCGAGGAGAAAGGAGGTGGGCACACTCAGATGGTAGGGACGGTAGAAGAGGTGACGGTGAAGCACCAGCATGCGTTCGACTACTTCCCCGGCGGTGAAGCCGACGGTGAAGGGGAAGCCGGTCTTGGAGATGATGCGGGCGGCATCATCGGGATCCTCGTCCTCAGCCGGCTCGGCCGTGGTGGCCAGGATCTCAATGCCGAGGCTGCGAACCTTGTCGGCCTTCCCGGTGAACATGGACAGTTCCTCGAAACACATGGCGCAGGACGGGTGCCAGAGAAGAAGGAGGGTGGGTTTGCCGGAAGTGGCTCCGATCATGGTCTTGCCGGTGGCAAGATCACGGTAGTAGAGTTTGGGGAAGAGCTGACGGGTGGGGAGCAGGATGCTGTTGCTGCTCTCCGGCCCTTTAATCCGTTCCTCCGGCTTCACGACCGCATTCTCGGGAGTCACGAACCTGGCCCCCCGGGGTTGCAGGATCCTGGCCTGGCCGGAGCCCTCCACCAGGAGGTGGAACCTGTTGATCTCCACGCCTGAGAACGTCTCGGTGGCATGAGTCGGTCCCGGCCAGCGCACGGTCACGGAGGAAATGGTGGCGTTCTTTCCAAGGCCGAAGTGCAGGCGCTTGGAGGACTGGCTCTGGAACCCCTCCCCCAGACGCACGCTACGGGTGAGGGGCGCCTGTTCCTCCCCTTTGAGAAGGATCGTGACTCGCGCTCCCGCGGCGTCGCGATTCGCCCTGGTCCCCTGCAGGTTGAGGGCAATGAAATCTCCCACCCGGGAACCCCAGCGATTTTCAAAGACCTGCACGGTGGGGGCGGTGCGATTGCTGACCCACACATCGAGGTCACCGTCCGCATCCCAGTCCGTGAAGCTGATGCCGCGTCCATCCCCGTCCTGGTCGATTCCGGAGATGGGAGAGACGTCGGAGAAGCGCCGGTGGTTGTTGCCGGTATTGAGAAACATGACGTTGCGCTCCCGGCCGCTGAGGGAACGTCCTTCCCGGAGGTAGATCTCAAGCTGCTCGCGCGATTGGCTTTTTGTCCCTGATTCCGGCAGAACCTGCCGCCAGTAGAAACTTCACAAGTCGTCGACCACCGGGCCGGTGATGAAGCCGTTCATGGCCATCATGTCGAGACCGCCACTGTTGTCTAAATCGCCGAAAAGCGTTCCCCAGGTCCACTGGGTGTTGATCACGCCGGCCTGGGCGCTGCGTTCCTGGAAGAGTTTTCCACCCTGGTTGACGAGGAGGGTGTTGCCCCGGGCGAGGTAGGCGATGCGCTCGGCATCCAGTCCCTCGGTGAGATCCTGTTCGAACTTGGGCTGGGTGGTCACCCGGGTCCCGGCGGCGGAGAACATGTTCCCGATGCAGGCGTCCATCAGGCCATCCCGGTTGATGTCGCCCCAGGTAATCGACATCCCGGTGGAGGGATCGTCGGCGCCCACCTCCGGCGCAATCTGGGTGAACTTGCCCTTGTCGTTGCGGTAGAGGCAATTCGGACCGAAGTCGTTGGCCACGTAGAGATCGACATCGCCATCGTTATCGAAGTCCTCCCAGGAGGCTGCGAGGCTCATGCGGGTGGCTTCCACCTGCATGCCAGTGGCCTCCGTCTGGTCAGTGAAACTCAGCTTTCCCTCATTGCGGTAGAGCCGGTTCATCCCGCCGTCGATACCGTTGTAAATGGAGTCCGAGAGGGAAACCGTCTCGGTCTCTGAATCGTTGAGATAGTTGCAGACGTAGAGGTCGAGGAGCCCGTCGCCATCATAGTCTGCAGCCGCGAGGGAGGAGGTGTCGCCCTGCGGGAATTTCAGGATGCGCTTGTAATTCAGGCCGGTCCCATCGGTGTTCTCGTGAATGGCGAGGAGCTTGCGGGTGGCCACCACCAGGTCCTGGTCACCATCGTTGTC
>DMYM01000538.1:0-290 GCA_003483645.1 Verrucomicrobiales bacterium | reverse complement strand
CCATCGTTGTCGAAGTCGGCGAAGAGAGAGACAGTGCTGTGATCCAGCCAGTCGAGCCCTGACCGGGCCGCCACTTCCCGGTGGCTCCCGTCGGGCTGGGAGAGGAAGAACAGGTTGGGGACATCCCGGATCTGGGGGGCGAACACATCTTCAATTCCGTCGCCGTTGGCGTCGCCTACCGCGATCCCGATGAGGGAACGTCCACTCTCGAATAATCCCCGGACGGAGAGTTCGTTGGCACCCCAGTGGATGAAGTCACCCCGCGGGAGGCGGTCGAGAAGATCACCGGT
>DMYM01000227.1 GCA_003483645.1 Verrucomicrobiales bacterium | reverse complement strand
CAAGCACGAGGACAATGCCTACTGGTACCAGGCCGTCCGGGCCAACGAGGTCTACCAGATGCTGGACGGCAAGCAGCGTAAGGCCGCCCTCCTGGGCAAGAGCAGGGGCGAAAAGGGCAACAAGACGATCGAGCTGACCGGCAAGAAAAACGGCCTCGACGGAATCAGGGTCGGTGACCTCAGTTCGGATCAGAAGGATCACGTCCTCAAGGTGGTGGGTGATCTCCTCGCTCCCTTCCGTAAGCAGGACTCCCAGGAGGCCCTCAAGTACGTCAAGGCAGGCGGAGTCGACAACCTCCACCTCGCCTTCTACAAGGACGAAAACCTCGGCAAGGATGAGATCTGGGATGTCTGGCAACTGGAGGGTCCCAACATGATCTCCTACTTCCGCGGCAAGCCCCACGTCCATGCCTGGCTGCACATCCGCAAACCCGCCTGAATGCGGTGGTGAGGCAGCGGGAGCAGGGACCTTACAGCCCTGCGTCCTTCCACTCCTTCCAGCCGCCCTTGTAGACTGAGGTCGAGTAGCCCAGCTTGGACAACTTGCCCGCGGCAATAAGGCCATCGGGACATTTTTCGTTGGTGCAATAGAGCACGACGACCCTGCCGGCATCAAGGGCGGCCTTAAATTGCGATCGGACGGTGGGAAACTGTGGGTCGAATTTCTTCAGCGGCAGGCTGATCGCGCCGGGGATATGCCCCAGCTTGAAGAAGAATGCCGGGCGGACATCAACCAGGAAGGCCCGCCCTTCTTCCCGCAACTGGAACAAGCTGCCGATATCCACCTGACTGATCTTCCCTTTTCTTCCGGGCTCCTCCCGCTGCACTACCCTGGGCGGAGCAGGTTCCTCATCCTGTACCGGCAGCGTCCCCGGTGGCAGGAGTTCCTCTTCATGAGTGATACCTATGCACGAGACCAGCAGCGCAGCCAAAGCCACCACAGGCATTTGAAGCCAGGCCCGGGTAATCATGCTCCTCTTCATGAAATCAGCGCAACACACTCAGTCCTTTTCTCAACAGCACGACCGGAACAATTTCAGTTTTGTTCTTCCTGCAAGCCCAGACCCTCTCCGACAGAGGATCCGACCTGCCTCTTCCTTTCCCTACTTTGCTCCGAAGCAGTACAGATTACGGCGCCCCCGGATGAAAAGATGGCTCCCGATGGCAACCGGTGAGGCATAGATATTGTCCTCCAGCTTGTTCTCCGTGAGGCCGGTCAACCCCTTGCCTTCCACGTTCCCGCAATAGACGACACCATCTACCCGGGCCAGATAGAGCTTGTTGCCGGCCAGGAGCGGTGAAGCATAGAATTTCTGCGCGGCCCTCGGCAGTTGCTCCTCCCAGATCGTCTTACCGTTAACCGCATCGAGGCAGGAAACCAGTCCACGGGGCTTTCCCGAATCGTTGACTACGATAAAGGTGCCGCTACCAGGGTCAGCAACCGGGGAAACTGCATCCGCGCCAATGCCCTCCCGCTTCCACACCCAGGCGTCCTTCGTGATATCTCCCTTCCCTCCCACGCGGATTCCCCCGGTTGTCTGGCCCCGGGCATAGGAAAGCGCCACGATCCCCTTGGTCGAGGCCGGGGAGGCGATTACGCGCCAGAACTTGTTCCTCTTCGGGTTGAATCCCCCGCAGGTCCAGAGCAGTTTGCCATTTGAAGGATCGTGTCCCGTCAGGTGATCTGCCCCCCAGGTCACCAGCGTCTCCTGCCCGTCGATCTCCATCACCAGGGGCGTGGTGTAGGAGTCACCCGATTCCGGACCCACCTCAAAATTGCGATCGGCCTTCCAGGCCACTGCCCCCGTATTCTTCCTGAGACCGATCATGTAGGATCCCCCCTCGGTCTGCATGACTGCCACCACGAGGAAGCCCCCCGCGATCACCGGAGAGGTTCCCTCGTCCCACCACAGGGTGTCCCTGCCATACTTGTCCTGCAGGTTGAACTCCCACACCTTCTTGCCTCCCATCGTAAGGGCCGCCACCCGTCCCGACTTGAAATAGGCAAAGATCCCCCGTCCGTCCGTCACGATCGAGGAGTTGGCTCCCGTTCCCTTCTGCTTGTTATCCCCCTTGCCCGGAGTCTCACTGCCAAAGGTGGTCCGCCAGAGCTCCTTCCCGGACAGGCTGTAGGCCACCACTGCGTCATTACCCGCGATCCCGCAGGTCACCAGGATCCTGTCGTTGGTGATGATGGGGGTTGAATTACCGGGACCCGGGAGATGGACCTTCCAGAGAAGATTCTCCTTCTCCGAGAACTTGGAGACGGTCGTGGCCTCGGGAGCAACCCCGCTTCCATGCGTGTCCCCCCGCCAGCTTTTCCATTCCTTGGCCTGCACGGGCAGGCTTGCTGCCATGATTGCTGCGGTAATAAGGGTCCGGGTGTTCATGAATGCATTCTACGCAGACCAGTGTGCCGTCTCTCCGCAACATGTAAAGACCGTGCAGATAGGATGAACGGATCATCCCTTCGTGTGTCGGGTTCCCAGCCTTTCTACCCGGTCTCTGGTTCTCCCCTTCCCACATTGCGTGAGGATCGGGCCGCATTTGGAAATTGGCTTGTGGGGGAATCACCGCAAACTTCCTCATCCAGCCTCACCAACCAACTGCCCTCCTGATGCGCTTCCTTCTCCTGATCGTCCTGCTCGCCTGCCCGCCCGCCCTGGCCGCCGCTCCCAACATCGTTTTCATTCTCGCTGATGACCTCGGGGTAAGGGACCTCTCCATTGAAGGCAGCACCTACTACGAGACACCCCACATCGATCGCATCGCAAAGGAGGGCGTGCGCTTTACCCACGGCTATGCCACCTGCCAGGTGTGCTCACCCTCCCGCGCCAGCATCATGACCGGGAAATACCCCGCCCGTCACGGCATCACCGACTGGATCGGGGCCGCCACCGGCCTGAACTGGAACCGCAACAACAGGATTCTTCCCTCCGAATACCTCCGCCATCTTCCCCACGGGGACACCAGCCTGGCCGAGGCACTCAAGAAGGCTGGCTACCGGACCTTCTTCGCCGGCAAGTGGCATCTTGGTGGCGAGGGCTCGTTCCCCGAGGA
>DMYM01000534.1 GCA_003483645.1 Verrucomicrobiales bacterium | reverse complement strand
TCGCCCCACTCAATTACCCACTATACCGTCTTTCCCGGAAAGCCGCTAGGCTTTCACCAGTTTGTCAATCCCGGGGACCGGGGGCGCCGGGATGGGCATCTTGCCGTCCAGGGGCGGGTTGTCAGGAGCCTGATCCTCGCGGGTGGCCCAGAGCTCGTCCCAGGTGATGCGCTGGCCGGTGTGGGCGGCCTCGCGGCCCAGGATGCCGAGAGCGGTGGACTTGGCCATGAACTCGCAGGAGTTCACGATCTTGCCGGCCCGCAGGTTGGCGAAGAACTCGTTGTGGCAGGTCTGGTACATGTTCTGCTCCACGCCCTTTTCGGCCCGGTATTTCCAGTTGGTCTTCCCCTTGACGTCCTTGGTGGAAACTCTCCAGGGACCGATCACGGTGCCATCTTCGCAGATGATGCGGCTCACGTTTTCGTTGAAGGAGTTGCTGTACTGACGCTGCTGGATCTGGCAGAAAATGTTGCCGGGATACTCGTAGGTGATCGAGTAGTTGTCGTAGACGTTGCCGGCATCGCGGCGCTGTCCGCGACCGCCATTGCCGAAGGCTGCCACCGGGGCGGCATCGCCCATGGCCCAGGCCATCTTGTCGATGGCGTGGATGCACTGCTCCATCAGCGGGCCCCCGGAGAGCCACTCGAAGTTGATCCAGTTGCGCAGCTGCCACTCGACATCGCCCAGACCCTCGGGCTTCGTGGCGTCGGGGGCGAGGGCGCGCACCGGACTGGCGAGGTAGGTGCCCACGAAGCTGGTGATCCGTCCCATTTCACCGCCGTGGGCCTTGGCGAAGCCGACCCGGTTGGCCGGGCTGTAGCGCCAGCAGTAACCGTGCTGGATGGCGAGCTTCTTCTCGTCCGCGATCTTGGCGGTCTCCATCAGGTGATGAATCCCCGCCATGTCGATGGCCATGGGCTTCTCGGCGAAGACGTGCTTGCCGGCCTCGATGCACTTGCGAAGCATCATGGGGCGGTATCCCGGGGGAGTGGCCATCAGGACCACGTCCACGTCGGAGGCGGCCAGTTTCTCGAAGGCGTTGAGCCCGGTGAACTGGCGGTTCTTGGAGACCTCCACGCGCTCCTTGCCGAAGGCGGCCCCCAGGGTCTTGAGCGGGCCCTCGATTTTCTCGGGGAAGGCGTCGGCCATGGCCCAGAGCTTCACCTTGTCGTCGGATTTCAGGGCCTGGGTGGCAGCACCCGTTCCGCGTCCGCCGCATCCGATCAGGCCCACCTTGATGGTGTTGCTGCTGCCGATCTCGGCGCGGCCGATGTGAGGGAAGCCAGCGACGGCGGTGGCAGTCGTGGCGGCGGTGGTGGTCTTTACGAAGTTGCGTCGGGTGGAGTTGGTGGAGTCGCTCATGGAGTGGTCACGGTTCGTATGGGCGGCTACGGTAGGGTTTCGACCCTTCCTTTCAAGATTTTAGACCCCCAAACGGGTGGATAGACCCGGTAGATCCAGGGGTCAGCTTGCTGAAGGGTCAGGGGGAAGGTGTTTTAGGAGGGTCAGTTTTCGGCTGAGTCCGATCCCCGCTCCTTGAAGAGAAGGAAGAAGGCGACCATGACGATGGCGGCGAGAATGGCGGGGAAGTACCAGATCGCCTGCCAGTTCGGGTCGCCACCTTCTGGACTGTTGCGTCCAGCCCACCATCCGGCGAGGATACCGCCGATGAACATTCCGACCCCGAGGGTGACGAAGGCGATGAAGCCCTGGGCGCTGGAACGGACATCTTCCGGGGCCCGCTTGTCGACGTAGATCTGTCCGGTGAAGAAGAAGAAGTCGTAGCAGATCCCGTGGAAGATGACCCCGAGGTAGAGAAGGAGGTGGGCGTCCGGTCCGGCGTTGGCGAAGAGAACGTAGCGCAGAACCCAGAACCCCATCCCGATCAGGAGCATTTTCTTCACGCCGAGCTTCCGGAAGAAGACGGGAATGAGGAAGAGGAAGAAGATCTCGGAAACCTGCCCGAGAGTCATCACTCCTTCGGAGTTCGCGACGTTGGAGGCCTTGAGGTAGCCATTGGCGAGTTGGAAGTAGAAGGAGAGGGGAATGCAGAGGAGCAGGGAACAGATGATAAAGATCGCGAAGGAGGGGTCCTTCATGAGACGGAGGGCCTTGAGGCCGAGGATGTCGCCGACGCTGACGGGTTTACCCTTCAGCCCGGGCGGAGTGTGGGGGAGGGTGAAGGCGTAAATGCCGAGGAGGATCGATGCGCCGGTACCGAAGTAGTAGGGCCAGGCGGTATTGCCCATGCCGACCCAGTCGGTGGGGACGGCTGAACCGCCCAGAAACTGTGGCCAGACAAACTTGACCCCGCCCGCAACGAGGAAGCCGCTACCGATGAGAATTCCGGAGGCGATCCAACCGATCGTGCCCAGGGTTCGAATGGGTGGTGCGTCGCGTTCAACGTTGTCCGAGTTGCGGAAGAGCAGGGAATTCGCGAGCGCCAGAGTTGGCATGTAGCAGAGCAGGTGGCAGATCAGCAAGGCGTAGAAGGCCCCGAAGCTGGTCGCCTTGGAAGCGATGAAAAGAAAGATGCCGCCGACGATATGAAGGACGCCAAACACGATTTGAGTGGGGAAGTAGCGGTCGGCGATCATCCCCACGATGAAGGGGGAGATGATGGCCGCGATTCCGGTGGAGGCGTAGGCCGATCCCTTTTGAGCGGCAGTGGCGTCGACCGCATCCAGGAAGCTCCACATCGGGACGTACCAGACGCCCCAGATGAAAAATTGAATGAACATCATCACGCAGAGGCGTGGCTTCAAGGCGGAGATCCGAAGGGTTATATCAGACATGGTTGGGATGAATTTCGGCACAGGTTTATCGAAAACGCACTGGGCTGGAAGGAAATATCGCGCTTCCGACTTGAAATAGGCCTCCGGCCCGTTCAGTAGGAGAAGTCATGGATAAGCAGCATTCCCTCACCCGTCGGAAAACTCTCAAAGGACTGGCAGCCCTCGCCACGATCCAGATCGTTCCCAGTCACGTCATCGGGGCCAGGGGAAAGCGTCCTCCCAGCGAGCAGATCACGCGCGGAATCATCGGCTGCGGAGGGATCTCGGGATCGGGCGCCCACGTGGGGCAGAAGGGACCGCTCCTGGCGCTCTGCGATGTCGACAAGCAGCACCTCGCCAACCGGACTAACGATGCCAAGAAGCGGGGACACGATCCCAAGGGCTACCACGATTTCCGCGAGCTGTGCGCGCGCGACGACCTCGACGTGATCCACATCTGCACTCCGCCGCACTGGCACGCCCTCATGGCTATCGAAGCCGCCAAGCAGGGCAAGGACGTCTGGTGTGAGAAGCCCATGAGCCGGACCATCGGCGAGGGCATCGCGATGGTGAAGGCCATGCGCCAGCACAAGACCATCTTCCGCATCAACACCTGGTTCCGCTTCAAGGACGGCTTCTACGGAATGGGCACGCCGGTCGCTCCCATTCGCAAGGCGGTCATGCACGGGTTGCTGGGCGACGGACCGCTCACCGTGACGGTGGGCGGGAATCAGGGCTTCAACTGGAAATTCGGATGGTCGGGCAAGATCGATCAGCCCGAGGAGAAGATCCCGGCGCACTTCGACTACAACTTCTGGCTCGGACCGGCACCGGTGAAACCCTACACCCGGCATCGCACCCACGGATCCTTCCGCGGCTACTGGGACTACGACGGCGGTGGGCTGGGCGACATGGGACAGCACTATCTCGATCCGGTGCAGTACATCATTGGCAAGGACGAGGAGAGCCCGGTGGAAGTTTTCATCGATGCCGACAAGCAGCACCACGACGCGGTAGGCCGCTGGCGGCGCATCGAGTACAAGTATGCGGACGGCACCAAGATCATCCTCGACGGCGACAACCGCGAGAAGAACACACCCTACATCAAGGGCTCGGCAGGAAACATCATGCGCGGCTTCAAGTCCGACATCAAAGGCTTCAACGAGAAGCTCAAGTCGCTCAAGGATCCCGAGCCGCAGATCACCGATTTCCACCAGGCAGTCCGGGAGCGCAAGACCTTCGCGCTGAACGAGACCAAGGCCTTCCGTTCCGCCTCCATCGTGAACCTGGGAACGATTGCCCACCGCTCCAACAAGAGTTTTCGCTACGATCCGGAGACCTTCAAGATCGATGAACCGGAGGCCGACAAGTACGTGCACCAGGAGATGCGCGGACCCTGGAAGGTGTAAGGAAGCTGCTGGCAGAATTGG
>DMYM01000055.1 GCA_003483645.1 Verrucomicrobiales bacterium | reverse complement strand
GGACGTGTCAGGCAGAAGCAGTGGCTGGCATACGAAGACGGCGAAGAGGAAGCAGTGATGGCGGTAATGCTGGGCTGGTTCGATGGAAAGGGACGCGAGCTGATGGAGCAGGAAGTGGTGGCGGCCTGGCGCCCCGGCGGGAAACCCGGTCACGAACTTGAACTGCAACTGACTTTCCGGCCCAGGGGCGAGTCGCTGGAATTGCAGAAGACCAATTTTGGATTTCTGGCGGTGCGGATGGCGAAGGAACTATCGGGCCACTTCGGAAAGGGAGAAATCCGGGACAGCGCTGGACGCAAGGGTGAGAACGAGATCTTTGCAAAAAGTGCGGCGTGGATGGATTACTCCGGGCCGACCGGGGCAGTTCCCGATGGGCGCGAAGGAGTGGCTTGCTTCGATCACCCGGCCAATCCGAATTACCCCACCCACTGGCACGTGCGGGAAGATGGCTGGATGGGGGCGTCCTGCCACCTTGTCGAGGGCAGAACCCTGAAGAAGGAAGAGCCCCTCGTGCTCCGCTATTTGTTGCTGGCGCATGCCGGGAAGAACGGAAGCAGGGAGTTCGATGCCGTCGCGCAGGAGTTCGGCAGGCGTCCCGCCTTCACGGTGCGAAAGTCGACCCGGCCCCATCGGCAGTTTGAGGTGCTCCGGAAACAGCTTCCGCGGAATTAGTGGGATCGTGCCGTCTCCGGTGATGCAAAATCTTCCCAATCGGGCCGATTTGGTGTTCAACTCGACTTCCGCGTCGTAATGTGACCGCTACAGGAAGGGCCACCAATCACAACCAATAGCGACGAACCACGACGACCAATGAATTCGAACAATCCGACTCGCAGGACTTTTATTGGCGGTGCCTCTGCAACCGCTGCTGGACTTGGGACCTTTACGAGCGTGCAGGCCCAGGGCGGGGGAGCCAATGACAAGCTGGTGGTGGCCGTGATGGGCATGGGGCGCGGAGGGGCCCTGGCCAAGAGCTTTCACGGGTTGTCCAACGTGGAGGTTGCCATGGTGTGCGATGTGGACAGGAAGCGGGCGGACTCCGCAGCCGGAAGCCTGGGCCCCAAGGTGGAGTCGGTGACCGACTTCCGCCGTATCCTCGACCGGCGGGATATCGACATCCTCGTCATTGCCACCTGCAACCACTGGCACGCGCCTGCGGCCGTCCTGGGGTGCGAGGCTGGCAAGCACATCTACGTGGAGAAACCCTGTTCGCACAACCCCTACGAAGGCGAACTGCTGGTGCAATCTTCCCGGAAGTACAAGCGCTTCGTGCAACACGGGACCCAGCGCCGGTCCTGGCCCAAGATCGTGGAGGGGATTCGCAAGCTCCGGGAAGAGAAGGTGATTGGCCGCGTCTACCGGGCTGACTGTTTCTATACCAACCGCCGGGGTTCTATCGGAAGGGGCAAGGCGGTAGCTCCTCCCGCTCACATTGATTACGACCTCTGGCAGGGGCCCGCTCCCCGGCGCCCCTACAAGGACAACATGCTGCACTACAACTGGCACTGGCACTGGCACTGGGGCAATGGCGAACTGGGCAACAATGGCGTGCACTTTCTTGATGTGGCGCGCTGGGGGATGGGTGTCGACTATCCCACCCGCGTGAACTATGCGGGCGGACGCTACCGCTACGACGATGACCAGGAGACCCCCGATACGAGCGATGTGACCCTTGAGTTTGGAGAGAAGGGACAGATCAGTTGGCGGGCCACCAGTTGCTCGCCATTCCAGCCGGCGGAGAGTGGCACCTTCGTGACCTTCACGGGGGAGAACGGCAGCATGGTGATCCGGAACCAAGGCTATGTCCTTTACGACGGATCAGGCAAGGAAGTGGCACGGGAAGACGGCCCCGGTGGCAATGATGTGCATACCGGGAACCTGGTCGCTGCCATCCGCAACGGAGCGTCCCTGGCTTGTGATGCTGAAGCGGCCCATGTGAGCGCCCTGCTGTGCCACCTGGGCAATATTTCCCACCGGGTGGACCGGCTCATGAAATGTGATCCGGGGGCGGGAGGCCAGATCCTGGGAGATCAGGAGGCGATGGGTTACTGGAAACGGGAATATGAACCCGGTTGGGAACCGAAGGTGTAGAACGAGCCGTTTGAACTGAGGCAGCGATCAGATCCTGTCGCGCTGCTGCCGTTCCGCTTCACGGCGATAGGCCTCCTGAGCTCTGGCATCCACTTTTGCATTCACTGAGTAGAAGATAAATCCGAGCGCATGGCGGGTGCGCGATGGCGAGGAGTTTCCGTCGGCGCGGTGAATGGTAAGGGCGTGGTGGGCAAGAAGATCGCCCGGAGAGGCGGGCATGGCCTCTTCGGCAGAGAGGTCTGCAGCGCTGCCAAAGTCGGTCATGCCCTGGGAGAATCCCAGGGTTCCAGTTGGCCCGTGGGGACGCAGGCCGTTCTTGTGTGAAGCCCGGACATAGTGAACACAGCCGTTCTCTTCATCCACTTTCTCCAGGGCCAGCCACATGGTGAGAGCTTCGGGGGGATCGAGTTTGAAATAGTATTCGTCCTGGTGGGGTGGGGTGGGTTGACTCACGCCGGGAGGCTTGTTGAAGAACTGCATGTTCTGGGGAATCACTTCCGTGCCGAGGAGTTCCTCTGCAAGGGCTCGCGGCTTGCCGTTCATTAATTCTCCGAACCACGGGTTGTGTTCGTGAAGCCGTTGGAGCTGCTTGAGGGTGGAGCGCTCCTCCTTATTCTCATAGAATACGTGTTCCCGCGGAAGATTCGGAACTTCCCTTTCGATGAACTGGTTGAGTTCCCGTAAACAGGCGGCGACCTCGTCTGCGTTGAGGAATCCTGGGACGGCAAGAAAGCCGTCAGCCAGGAAGCGTTGGCGGACATTCGACGGGTTCATTTCCTAAACAGTTCTCCAGGATCGGCGGGCAGACAGTCTCCAGTGAAATCCTGAATGTTACAAGTTTGGGAGTTACCCCGGTGGCGCGGAAAACAATTCGACCAGGTAGCCGTCGGGGTCGTGGATGTAGACCTGCCGGAATCCGTCAGGCCGGGACTGGGGGCCCGCCGCGATGGGGATACCGGCGGCCTGAAGCTGGTCGACCGCGACCGCGCAGTCGTCGAGTTCAAAGGCCATGTGATGACCACGGGCGGGCATCGTTCCGGTGAAGCCGGCGGGTCCGGCGGTCCCCGCCTCATCGCTCTTGAAGATGACATGGATCTGGGTTTTGCCAGCCTGGAACCAGAGCCCGGGGAAGGGAAAGTCAGGACGGGGGACGGATCTCATTCCCAGGATCTCCTCGTAGAAGTGCCGACTGGCCTCCAGGTCCCGGGCGATCACCGCGACGTGATCTATGGCACGAACAGAAAGGAGCGAAGCATCTGACATGTGCAGATGATGGAGAATCAATCTCCCGGGAGGAAAGGTAATTCGTGTAGTCTCAAGCCATCGTCTCAGGCATTGTGTGCCTGTCTCTTCGCGTCCGTGGCGAATGAGGTTCATCGGAGGGTTCGGCTCCCGGATTGAGAGCGTCGAAATTCGTCTTGCCTTTCGAAGAGCCGGTGGCATTTTCGCCGCATCCTGAACGGAACGCGACCCGTTCGTCTAGTGG
>DMYM01000225.1:3197-6955 GCA_003483645.1 Verrucomicrobiales bacterium | reverse complement strand
ACCGGAAGGGCAGGCGGGTAGCCTACGTGGTCGACTTTTCCGGATCGATGGGATCGACCGCGGAAGGCGGAGGCACCTTTGCCCAGGCCCTCAAGAAGGAGCTCACGACCTCGATCGGCAACCTTTCCCCGGGAATGTATTTCACGGTCATATTCTTTTCATCCCGCGCCTGGAATTTGACCACCGAGGGCAACGATTACGTTGGTAACGGTTGGCATGGACTTGGAGAACCGCCTCACACCAACTGGTATCCAGCTAATGAAGGCATCAAGAAGGAAGTTATCGGTAAGATCAACAGGATGCCGGTGGCTGGTGGCACGATGTGGTATCCCGGCCTCAAGATGGCCATGACCATGAATCCGCCCCCGAGTATTGTGTTCCTTCTTTCCGACGGGGAACCCCGCGATGGGGATGAGATCGCCTTTAACATGAAGCAGCTCAACCCGGGGGGGACGCCAATTGACACCATCGCCTTTGAAGTTCCTGGTTCGCCTGCGGGTCGTCTCATGGAGGTTGCGAAGGACACCGGCGGGAAGTTCGTGATGGTGTACAAGGGTGAACGCAAGACCGGGCGTGCGGCCGAAGCGCTGACCGATCCAAGGCATGATTGATCCTTCGCCCTGAAGAGGCGGTAGTCACCCCTGTCTCGTCTTCAGGATGGCCTCTGCCAGGGCGAGGTCCTGGGGTAGAGTGATCTTGAGGTTGGGGAGGAGGTTTTCGACGAGCCTGGTGGCTACGCCGATAGCCTCCGCGGCCGACACGTCGTCGGTCACCTCGAGGTGTTGGGACTCGGTAGCCCGGTAGGCCCGGCGCAGGATCTCGAAACGAAAGACCTGGGGGGTCTCCATGATCCAGAGCCGGTCGCGAGACATGGAGCGATGAGTGAAGTCGTGGTCGTCGGCCGTCTTGATGGTCTCGGTGACCCGGCGGGCGAGGGCTGCCGCACCTTCGTCGTGGGAGGTTCTGATCACCTGGTCAATCTGTTCGGGTAGAATGAGGGGACGGGCTCCATCATGTACCGCGACGTAGGTCGGGGGGGACGGGATGGCATCAAGGCCGCGCATCACGGAGAGAAAGCGTTCGCGATCACCGTCCACCCGCAGGACGGGCTTCCCTGTCCCGGGATCGAGCTGTGCAAAGCGTTCTTCGCTGGTAACCACCACAACGGTTTCGACCTCCCTGGCCCCTAGGAAGGCATCGAGGCTCCACTGGAGGACCGGTTTGTCTCCGAGAAGGGCGACCATCTTGTCAAAGCCCATCCTGCGACCGTGTCCTGCCGCGACAATAATGGCAGCGCAGCTCATTTGATGACGGAATTCACGTTCCAAGGAATAAAGTTTCAGTTTGCCAGGGCGATCAACCCGTATCTTCAGGAGAGCTTCTCCATGACCGCCTGGGAAAGGCTCTTGCCGTCGGCGCGACCGGCTGTGCGCTCCTGGAGAATCTTCATGACCCTGCCCATGTCAGCCCGGGAGGAGGCTCCAGATTCCTCGATGGCGGTGGAGACCAGTTCATTCACCTCTTCCGGTGAGAGGGGGGCGGGAAGATAGTGTTCCAGGATGGTGATTTCGGTCTCCTCCTGGTCAGCCAGTTCAGTGCGGCCGGCCTTGGTGAACTGCTCCACGGATTCCCGGCGCTGCTTGATCTGCTTCCGGATGAGATTGACGATCTCGCCCTCGTTCAGTTCTCCGTCCGCTCCTCCTTTTTCGATGGCGGCGTTCTTGATCGCGCTTTTGACCGCGCGCAGGGTGTTGAGAGCGACCGGGTTCCTGGCACGCATGGCGTCCTTCAGGTCTTCAGTGAGTTGGGTTGCGATGTCGGCCATGGGATGGAAGAAGGAGTTTCAGGCCTGAAGTTGCAAGTTTCAAGTGTCCAGAAGCCGCCCCCGCCGGTTGTGGGTCATGGGAACATGAAACTTGAACTTGAAACCCGGGAGAGGAAGCCCCTTTCTCCCTTCGTGCGCGCAGGCAGCCTGTATCTTGTCTTCGTCGGGTTACTCTTCTGTGTGGCAGGCGGAGCCTTCGCCCTGCTCATGTGGCGGAGCTTCGACCGCGCTTCCGGGCAGCGCGCATGGGCAGAGATTCAATGTGCCATCCTGGAGTCACGGGTCGATCAACGCAAGATCGGTAGCGATGTGGAAACAGAGTACAGTTTTGCGGTGACCTATGGCTACTCCTACGACGGCAAGGTGTTCACCTCGGAACGCTACAGCCTGCAGGGAGCTCCCTGGAGTTCCTCGAAAGAACGTTCGCAGCGCAGAGTGGACAAATTCCCGGGGGGTGCCACCAGATCCTGTTATGTTAATCCCGAGGATCCTTCCTCAGCTGTCCTGAAGCTGGACTCAAAGGCACCCGGTTACTCGCTGTGGTTCCCGTTGATCTTCATAGTGGGTGGGATCGGCATGATGATCGGGGCCGTCCGAAGCGATTTGAAGATGCGACGCTCCGCTCAACAGGAGAGCTGAATTGAGGCTGGGCCGATACTGCCTGCGAGCGGATTAGCTTGAGGTCACCTTGACGAGGAATCCTTTCCTGCGTGCTCCGGTGAGCATGGTGTGTAGCAGCCAGAGAGCAGCACCGAGAAAGATGATGTTCATTGCAAGGGAGGCCACCATATGGATTCCCGGGAAGGTGCCAGACTGGATGACGTCTCGCATGCCTTCAAAGACATGAGTGGAAGGAAAGATCTGGGCAAGGGGTTGGAGCCAGGCGGGTAGGGCGGAGACCGGATAGAAGACCGCGGAAAATGGTTGGACCATGAAGGGGATGGCCCAGGCCAGGGACTCAGCCCCGTGGCCGAAGCGCAGAATAAGACTGACTGAAATCAGTCCCAGGGACCAGCCGAAGAGAAGGAGGTTGAGGTAAAAGGGAATGAGAGCGAGCTCGAGATTGAAGAGATTGAACTGGTAGGCCACGATTGCAATGACCGCGAGGATGAGACCGGTGAAGATGACCCGGCAGAAGCCGACCAGAAACATGGCTCCAACATACTCTGTGGTTCGCACGGGTGCGGCGAAGATATTGAGGAGATTACGCGTCCAGACATCTTCCAGAAACGAGATGGCTACTCCCTGCTGGGCGCGGAAGAGGGCATCCCAGAGAATGATGGCCCCGATAAGGTAGGTGATGGTCTGGGGGAAGTCCCCCGACGTCTCGGACTGGAGGTATTTGGTCAGGAATCCCCAGACCAGCAGCTGTACGAAAGGCCAGAAAACGAGTTCGACGATCCGCACCGGATGGCGGGTGTAGAGCCAGAAATATCGCAGGGCGATGGAGCCGAGGACGCGGAAGTTCATGCAGTCGTATCTGCGCTATTGGGCTCCTATTCGGAGTTGTTGTCCAGCGAACTCAGCGAATTCCTCCTTCCGCGAGCGGCCCTCTACGGCCTTTGTGACTTATAGCGCCACCAGATCACGTGCCCGTCGGCCTTGCGAAGGATAGATGTAGAATTCAGGCCAGAATCTCTTTTACGACCCGGGCTTCTTTCACGCCGGTAAGTCGTTGGTCCAGTCCCTGGTAGCGGAAGGTAAGCTTCTCGTGGTGAATGCCAAGCTGGTTCAGGATCGTGGCATTCAGGTCACGGATATGAACTGGATCCTCCAGGATATTGTAGCAGTGATCATCCGTCTTGCCATGTTCATAGCCCCGCTTGATTCCAGCTCCTGCCATCCATGTGGTGAAGCATCGGCCATGGTGATCACGGCCATGGTTGTTCTTGGTAAGTTTGCCCTGAGAGTAAATCGTGCGGCCGAATTCGCC